>SVTU01000047.1 GCA_015063655.1 Oscillospiraceae bacterium | reverse complement strand
ATTGCAAAATTGTGGAAGACATTGAAGTTGGTGACGTTTTGTGATGCGGCATCTGCCGCCAAAATAAAAAGAAGCGATATCTACCGACGGTTGAATGCTTGACATTCAACCGTCGGTGTATTGCTTCTGTAGAAAAAAAGGGTATAATAAGGGTAGATACCGCTTATATTTTAGCCGCTTCCTTATCGCTGCAAGAGGCGGTAATGCTTTGGAAATAGGAAGCGAGAGCACGGACATCTGAACCGAGGTTGATAAACTGATAGCCCATGGCGATCAGCTCATCCTGATTGGCGGGACCGCCCACCGTGCCTGCCCACTTGCCGTGCTTACGGGCGGTGGCGGCCACAAGGCGGCGAGCCTCCTTTACACGCTCGTCCGACATATCGCACAGCGTACCAAGGCCTTGCGAAAAGTCAGCAGGGCCGAAAAAGATCATGTCGATACCGGGCAGGGCGCAAATTTCCTCAAGCTCTGCCATCGGTTCCGGATCTTCAATTTGAATGACGGTAAAGCGTTGGTCATTGGCGGTGCGCATATACTCCTGTGCGGGCACGAGGCAGAATTTGCCGTCGGCGTTGCCGCCGTCGATGGGGCGGCGCCCGATGGGATGAAACTTGGTGTAATATACGATTTTTTTGGCATCCTCAAGGCTCATCACATGCGGAACCATAATACCCGAGGAATCAGCCTCCAAGGGGCGGATGTAGTCGCTGTAACAGCCACGCTCCACACGGGTGAGGATATCCGTATCGTAGATCTTGGCGGCATTGATCATGCTCTCCACCACGTGCATATCGTTGGGTACGTGCTCCATATCCACCCAAATGCAGTCAAATCCGCACATAGCAGCCATTTGCGCGATGCGCTGATCGGCCATATTGAGCTTGATGCAGGTAGCAACCTTTCCTTCTCTGAGCTTTCGTAAAACTCGGCTTTCTCTCATGTTCATAATGATGCTCTCCTTATTCTGTTATGGATTGTAGGTCAAAGGATACTACAGCTGTGCTATCGGTATCCCCCCAGTTTTCAATGACGGTGAGGGTGAGGGCGTATACGGGGTATGGGAGTGAGACGTGGTAGGATCGCTTGATATTGTTTTGTACGGACAGCAAAAGCGTCTCTCCCTGTTCGGTCTGCGCCGTAAGGGTAAAGGAACGGCAGAGCGTTTTGGGTACGTGCATCTGCGGACTGTCAATCAGAACGTTAGCACGGGTTACGTGCGTTTGCTCACACCAGTGGCCGGGGAGCGATTCTCGGTTGAGGTCGCTGTCAAAAACAAGGTGAACGAACGGTACTTCGGCAGGCTTTTCAAAGCGATACGTGAGCGGCGTGCCGTTGATGACGCTAACGCCGCACTGCTCGTCTTTGTAAATACGGTTGGGACGGTCGTGCGCATTGCTGAGCGATGTGTCGCCGTTTTCTACGGCGGTTTGCGCACAGAGAGGAGAGAGACGGCGAGTGAAGTGAGGCAGGAAGCAATCGTCTGCCATCAATGCTTGCTGAAGCTCGTCAAGGTGTGAGAGGTAGACGTCATGGGGCGTACAACAGGAGCGGGCGGCAATGGCAACGGCTGTGCCAACGGCTTGTCCCAACAGAGCGCAGGTTGCCATTACGCGGATACTGCTCATGGCAGTATGTGTCATGCTGATGTTGCGTCCCGCAAACCAAAGGTTGTCTACGTTAGCGGAGTAGAGGGCGCGCAGGGGCAGACAGTAGGGAGCGGGGGTTTGGAAATCGGTGTTGGGCGTTCCTTTGTGATAATAGCCTGCGGGGAAATGGTCGTCAAGCGGCCAACCGCCAAAGGCCACGGTGTCGGGGAACACCGTGTCATCGGAGATATCCCGCTGTGTTACCACGTACTCGCCCCGCATACGGCGGGATTCCCTCTTAGCCGGGAGAAATCCGAGAAATTCCAGCTCCCAACGGTCGGCATCGTACTTGCCGCTGTTTTTGATGTAGTTCCACGTGCCGAGAGACAGGTCGATCAGCTTTTCCTTTGTTTTCTCGGTATCCAGAATGGTGTCGGTATTGCCGCCAAGCTCTAAATACCAGAAGTTTTCCGTAGGGTCGGTGATATCCATGGGACGGTTGGCAACATCCTCGTCCGTAGGGGTTGTGGCGAATTCTGAGGGGGAGAAGGGTACGTTGCGTGTGGTCTCCCGCCCTTGAATTAAACAACTCATGCCCATAACCATGCTGTCGTGCTTTGAGACGTGAGAATCCTCGCCAAACTCGGTAGCGGCTTCCCGTCCGAGCATGAAGTCTGCCCCCACCAGGGGAGCAAGCACGCTGTCGCCCGAGCAATCGGCAAAGTGACGGGCAAAAACGGTTACAAAGGTCTGCGTTGTCATTTGGTAGGCTCGCACTGAGTCAATATGAACGCTGCGGCCGTGTGCATACTGTCCCGTTGCGGCATCGGCGTCCATGCACGTGGCATTGAGATACAGTGTTATGTTTTTTTCGCGGCGCACGAAGTCAAGCAGGATACTGTCAAAGATATAGTGATTTTTTGTGGGATTGCGGTACAGGTTTTCTAACATGATCTCTTCAATGATACCTGTTTCCCGATTGTTCTTGCCTCTGGCTCCGCATACCCACATACGGCACTCTGATGAGGCGTTGCCGCCAAGCACGGGTCTCTCGTGGATCAGCACAACCTGCGCACCGTGCCTTGCTGCCGCAATGGCGGTGCATACGCCGGCAAGTCCGCCGCCCACCACGCACAAGTCGGCGTGACATGTTATTTCGTGTAACATAACAGCTCCTTACAAGAAAAATAAACAGGTGTGACCTGTTCTTTCCTTATTGTAGAGCAAGTTTTCAATATGCGCTATAACAAAACGGTTGAGTTTTATAACAATACTTTCTTTTGCTTGATGCTTCTTGTTTTTCATTGACAAACGGGAATGCGATGGCAAGCGTGACCGTTTTTAACAAAAAATCACGAAAAAAGGAGAAAAGAGATGAACGAATTGATGGAATATCTTCCGCTGATGATCCCGTTGGTGGCAGCTCAGTTTGCCCTGCTTGGCTATGCGCTGTATCACATTCTGTCGCACAAAACCTACAAGAGAGGCACAAGAACACTGTGGCTTGTGGTTACGCTGGTGCTGATGAATTTTGTTGGGCCTATTCTCTATTTTATTTTCGGAAAAGAGGAAACGTAAGATGGACGTATTGACCATACGGGGACTATCCAAGCGGTTTGGCGACAAGCAGGTGCTGGATGGGCTTGACCTGACCGTTCCCGAGCACAGCATCTTTGGCTTCGTTGGGCAAAACGGAGCGGGGAAGACCACAACCATGAAATCGGTGCTGGGGCTGTTGCGCCCCGACGGTGGACGTATAGAGGTGGCAGGGCAGGCGGTGACGTACGGCGAGACACCCACCAACCGATGCGTGGGCTATCTGCCCGACGTGCCTGCCTTTTATCCCTTTTTGACGGCACGGGAATATCTGAGACTGTGCGGAGAGAGCCTCGGCATGCAGAGTGGGGAGATACGGGAGCGGAGCGACCGCCTTTTGTCCTTGGTGGGACTTGCCGACGAGACGCACCGCATCAAGGGCTATTCACGGGGCATGAAGCAACGGCTTGGCATTGCGCAGGCCCTGCTTGGCCGCCCAAAGCTTTTGCTGTGCGATGAGCCGACCTCGGCTCTCGACCCCATCGGCAGGAAGGAGATCTTGGATATTCTGCTGTCGGTGAGGGATGAGACCACGGTGGTGTTCTCTACGCATATCCTGACCGACGTGGAGCGCATCTGCACCGAGGTGGCCTTTTTGCACGGGGGCAGGATCGCCCTGCAGGGGGCGGTGGAGACGCTGATGCAGAGAGAGGGAGTGGAGCGCTTTACCGTGCAGACGGCCGACGGCGGAGGCGCCCGACAGCTACAGCAGGCCTTTGCCGATGCCCGCCTTGTGGGGCAGGACACCGTAAGCCTTGCGGGTGACGAGGATCGCATGCTGGCGGTGCTGACGTATATGAGACAGCACGGCTTGCCCATTCGCCGTGCGGAGCGGTCGCAGGCGTCGTTGGAAGCGTTGTTTATGGAGGTGGTAAAGGAATGAGAGCCTTTGTTGCCTTTTTCAAAAAGGAGATATACGAGAGCTTACGCAGTGGCAAGCTTTTGATCCTTCTTTGTCTGTTCGTGGCCTTTGGGGTGATGAACCCCGCCATTGCCAAGCTGACGCCGTATTTGTTCCGAATGCTCTCCGAGGAGCTGGCAGAAAGCGGCATGGTGATCACTGAGGTCACAGTGGATGCCCTGACCTCGTGGACACAGTTTTTTAAGAATATTCCCATGGCACTGATTGCCTTTGTCCTTTTGTATAGCGGTATCTTTACAGGTGAGTATGCGGCGGAGACCCTTGTACTGATGCTGACCAAGGGACTGGCCCGCTATAAGGTGGTGCTTGCCAAGAGCTTGCTTTTGTTTATGCTGTGGTCGGCGGGCTATTGGCTCTGCTTTGGCGTTACCTACGGCTACAATGCGTACTATTGGGATAACGGTACTGTCAGCGGTCTTGTGCCCGCCTCGGTGAATTGGTGGCTGTTTGGGGTGCTTGTGCTGTCCTTGACGGTGCTGTTTTCCACACTGCTGCGCCATTACGGCGGGGTGCTGCTTTTGACGGGCGGAAGTGTTTTTATCATGTACTTGTTAGGGCTTGTGCCGAAGCTTGAGGCGTATATGCCCACGTCGCTGATGAACAGCGCAGAGTTGCTTGTCGGCGCCGCCACGTGGGGAGACTTTGCCGAAAGCCTTGCCGTTACGGCCGTGTGCTGTACGGTGTGCTGGTTGATCAGCGTTCCAATCTTTAACAGAAAGCAGCTATAAGGCTCGTTACGGTGGCAGAGGGAACGAGCAATTTGATCAAGGCCGTGATGGCCCGTTCGCTTGCGAACGGGCCATCACCTCGTTTCATTCTGTTGTGACATTTCTTTTTCTCGGTATTCTCTTGGGGTACACCCAAATCCTTTTTTGAAGACCTGTGAAAAATAGGTGGCGGAGCGAAAGCCCGACTCCTGCGCAATGCTTTTCACCGATGCTTTTGTTTTGGAAAGAAGGTAGCAGGCGTTTTGCAGGCGCAGGCGCGTGAGGTATTCCGAAAATGACATGCCGATGGTGTGTGAGAGCTGTGCGCCGAGGTGGTTGGGCGTTACGGAACAGTTCTCCGCCACGTCGGTGAGTGAAATATCCTCGGAAAAATGCTTATTGATGTAGCCCAGTGCGCGGTTTGCCAGCGAGGGGGCTTGCTTTTTGAGCACCACGGCTTCTTGGTTTGACATGACGGTTAACAAATACAGCACAGCACTGTAGGCAAGCAACTGATAGTTCGGCTCGGCTTTCTGGCGTGCATGGCAGGCGGCGTAGACCAGGTCTCGTATGATCTTTAGGTTGTCCTCGTCCAATTCTGTGCAAAAGGGATTATTCTCACGGAGCAACGTATCCTTCAATTCATCGGGGAAAAGCGTTGGCGTGATCTGCAACAGCAGTACCTCCATGGGGGTGGTGGCGGTCATGGCATGGTAATCCATAAAATTCAAAAGCGAAGCAAAGCCGGGCGATACCGTGATGCTTTCATTGTTCAAATAGTATTGTCCCGTACCCTCTGTGACGACCTCTATCTCGTAGTAATCGTGCCAGTGCATGGGGTAGCTTTCTCCCATGTGGCGGTGAATAATACTGGCGTAAGCTTGGTCGCGTTGTACAATCGTACCGATTCGATAACCTGATCGTTCCATGTTGGCCTCCAAAATCGTTGATTTTTTATATTATATCATATATTCTTATGATTTACAACCCTAATTTGATATGATATAATAAAAACACAGGGGAATCGTGGACAAAAAAATGTATCAAAACCGAATGTTTGTAGGCAGAATGCACAAATGCTCCCAAAAGGATTTCCATGGCTTTCCTGAAAACAATGAGGAGGATCATTATGAAACGAATTCTTTCCGTTATGCTGGCATGGGTTATGGTGTTAACCACTGTGCTTGCCGCCGGGCTTACCGTTTTAGCCGCTCCTGCCGCCACCGTTTCGACGTATTCCGGCACGCCCGACTATTCCTGGTATGTGAACAGTGACGGAACGCTTAAAAATGGTGCAGGCGACCTTGGTAACGAGTATACCTTGACCACCGCCGACCAATTCATCGCATTCCGTAATCTTTCCAACGGGTATTTGGACGAGGCTAAGACACAGGCTGTTACGGTTGGAGGTCAAGCCATTGCCGCCCAGACCTTTGCGGGCAAGGTTATCAAGCTGGATGTTGACGTTGTGGTGAACCAGGGTGACGCTGCCGAGTGGTTTGCCAACACCAACTACTACTATGACACGGCAACCTCAAGCACTGTGTCCCAATCCGTTACGGGCTTAAAGGACTACTGGCGCCCCATCGGTGATCTTTACAACGGCTCCTCCAATAACAGCACAGGAGAGTTTAAGGGGACCTTTGACGGGCAGGGACATACCATTTCGGGTATCTACTGCGTTGGGGCTCGCGATAACGGTATGTTTGGTAAAATGACGGGGACGGTTAAGAGCTTTGCTCTTGTCAATTCCGTCATTTACAATAACGGCCTCGCCAAGAATGCGCAGAGTGCCACCCAAAATATCGGCGGCATCGTAAACCGTTTGTACGGCGGTCACGTAGAGGGCGTTTTTTGTGACGCTTACGTTCGCGGTGCTCAGGGCGTTGGTGGTATTGCGGGTGAGATTCAATCGGCAGCTTCCATCAAGAAATGCGTATTTGCAGGTTACATCGATGCCTCCACCAGCCAAGGCTGGGGACCCTTCGTGAGCGGTATTTCGGGCTATACCGATGGCAGCGCTATCGTGATTTCCGACTGTGCCGTTCTGGGAAGCATCTACTATGGCGTGAGGAAGCTTACCGCAGATGCGGACGCAACGCCGAATGCTTCTGCCACGGCCGTGGGTGCTGCGGGCGCTATTGGCAACGTCAACACAAATAACATCATCAAGAACATCCTTTCCTCCGCCACCTTGACTGTGGCTGACGGACGTGCTGCCAAGGACGCCAACGATAAGCCCTACTACGCAGGCGCTATCAACATCAGCGGTAATAAAACGGGAGCCTCTATCGCCAACGTGATCTTCGACAGCACCAAGGCAGGCACTACCGCGTATCAGCCCGCTACCGTGGATCCCTCCTCATGGAGCATGAGCATTAGCGGTGTCTTGGCCAAGACGAGCGAGGAAATGAAGACCTTGACCTTGGATTGGGAGAACTGGACCAAGAACGATACGTATGGCTATATTCCCACTGCCATTCACGAGATGCTGATGGCCGAACCGGAGTCCAATGAGCCTCCCGCTCCCTCCCAGCCTGTGACGCCCGTGGTACCCACCGCCAGAACAACGGCGAAGGCGCTGAAGGGCGAGCCTGTCGATCTGTCTTGGTATGAGAATAGTCCTGAAAACACGACGGAGTACGTGATCGATACGCCTGCTGAGCTCCGCGGCTTTGCTTTTCTTGTGAATCAGGGAGCGGGCAGTGACTTTAGCGGTGTTACCGTTAAGCTGGGGGCGGATCTTGTGATGAACGAGGGTGACGCTTCAACGTGGACGGAGAATACAACGGGTCTTACCGTGTGGACACCGATTGGTAATGCTACCGAAAAGACGGGTGCTCATTTTTCGGGAACCTTTGACGGACAGGGACACGTTATCTCGGGTATTTATTCCGTCAAGGCACGTGATAACGGTTTGTTCGGTTACGTTGACGGTACGGTGAAGAATTTGGTTATCACCAATTCCGCCTTTATTAACAACGGAACCTCACACGCCAGCGGTCGCCAATGGGCACTTCAGGGCGTTGGCTCTGCCGTTAACCGCTTGAACGGTACACTTGAGAACGTGTACTCGGACGCTTACGTATACGGCGGTGCGGCATGCGGCGGATTGGTCGGCTATTTTCAGGGTGACGTTGCCATGGGAGGCGCAACAATCCGAAACTGCGTCTATGCGGGAACCTTGAACGTTTCCTCTCTTGCGGGCGGTGGCGGAGCCGGTGGCATCTACGGTTCCGATGACTATAACACAAAAAGCGGAAAGACAGGCCCGTTGACCCTGGAAAACTGTGCTTTTGTCGGTAAGATCGTTGCCAATAAGTACTATGAGGTGCTTGGCGGCACTCCGATTGAAACTGCGGACTGCCATAACCTCGGATGTATCGGCGGCAACAACCAAAGAACCAAGATATCCAATGTTTTGGTAAAGGGCAGCATCGAGGGCGATCGCAAGATGGATTATGTCAGCGTGATCGGGGCATTGAGAAAGGAAGCAAGATTGACAACCGCTTCTGTATCCAACATCAGCTATTGCACCGATGGCTTGCCTGCGGGTGCTAAGGCATATGCGTTTGGCTCAAGAACCGATACCGAGACCGATATTGCCGTGAACATGATCAAGGGCTTCTCTGCCGCCGATTATACCACTGCCAACCTCACGACCTTTGATTTTACGAACGCTTGGACCACGGTTGACGGTATGATGGGGCCGAAGATGGCATTGGCTATGTGGGAACCCTTGAAGGACGTTGACTTTACCGCCTTTACTCTGGACACCTACGTGGCACCCGAGACGGATGATGACGAGGATTCTTGGTCATCCGACTTTGAAGACATTGATGATGATTTCGACGTCAACGATATCAGAGAAGCAAGGGGCGAGGAGACAACGGCACCGGAAACGACACAGGAGCCGAACAAAAAGAAGGGCTGTAAGAACATGGTAGGCGTAGGCGCTATGGCGTTGTTTATTAGCGCTGTCGCAATGGGTGCTTCTGTCATTCATCGCAAAAAAGAAGATTGATCTTCTTTTGAGATAAACTTTTTCATAAGCTCTCCAAGGGGAGGCTGCAGGCTTTGGCCTACGGCCTCCCCAACGAGGCTTTTATGATAGGTAGCTTTTGGACCAAGGCTATTACGAGTTGCCCCAATCTGCCCGTAAGGAAGGCGCAAAACAGATAAGCCGACGGATGCTTTGGCAGCTTGGATTTCGTTGGATTTGGCGTTAACCGTTTGTCTTTTTTAAGACACAAATTTTGAAAACGGCTCTTGACAAGAATGCAAAATGAGATTATACTATCCATAGGAGTATTCAGCAAAGCCGCACGCTTTCTTGGCGGCGGCTTTTTTGAGAGGGAACAAAAGAATTGATGAAACGTAACGTAATGGTAAAAAGCATGATATATGCTCTTCAGGGGGCGTTGGTGGGCATCGGTGCGATCCTGCCGGGCGTCAGTGGTGGCGTGCTGTGTGTGGCCTTTGGCGTGTATGAGCCGATGATGGCACTGCTGACACAGCCTGTGGCAACCCTGAAAAAAAGGTATCGGCTGTTGGTGCCGTTTTGCCTTGGGTGGCTTTTGGGTGCCGTTTTGCTTGCCAAGGCGGTGGCCGTGCTGTTTTCCTTGGCGGCGGGCGTGATGCTGATGCTGTTTCTCGGCTTGATCTGCGGTACGCTTCCCGAGCTGTTCAAGGTCTCCGAGCGAAGCGACCCCCAAAAGAGCTGGACACCGTTTGTTCTTTCTCTCGTGCTTTCGTATTTTGTCTTCCGTTTGCTGGAGCATGGCGGCGGTGTGGCGATGGCACCGAATTTCGCAAGCTTTTTGCTGTGCGGCGCGCTGTGGGGGCTGAGCCTGGTGGTGCCGGGGCTGACCTCGTCCTCGCTGTTGATCTTTTTGGGTCTGTATGAGCCGATGACGGCAGGGATCGGGGCTCTTGACGTGTGGGTACTGCTGCCCATGATCTTGGGTATTGCCATCACGGCACTGCCCTTGGCCAAGGGTGTGACGGTGCTGTATCGGAGACACTATGCCGTGATCTCCCGCACGGTGCTTGGCTTTGTGGTGGCTTCCACCCTGACCGTGTTCCCATCATCCTTTGATACGCCGATTATGCTGATGCTGTCCCTGCTTTGCTTTGCCGCAGGCTTTGCGGTGGCAAGGGGCATGGATGTGATCGGCAACAAGCAACAAATGCAAGAAAGAGAGAAAAAGACATGAGATGGATCGGCTTTTATAATTATACCGTCATTCTGACGTACGTCAGCCTGATAAGCGGTATGCTCGGCCTAAAGGCGGCGTATGACGGCCGTGTGGGCTTGGGTATTCTTTGCCTTGTGCTGTCGGGCGTTTGTGATATGTTTGACGGTGTGGTGGCACGCTCCAAGAAGGGCAGAACGGCTGACGAAAAGAATTTTGGCATACAGCTGGATTCGCTGTGCGGCGTGGTGTGCTTCGGTGTGGTTCCTGCCGTGCTTCTGTATTTTAGCGGTGTGGATACCGCCCTTGGCGTTGCCGTGCTGATCTTTTACGTGCTGTGCGCCGTGATCCGCCTTGCCTTTTTCAACGTGCTGGAGATAAAGCGGCAGGCGTGCGAGGACGGCTGTGCCAAGTATTACCGAGGCCTGCCCGTGACTGCCTCGGCGATCATCTTCCCATTCTTTTATCTGGTGGGACTTTTGGTGTCCTACGAGGCGATGCGAGTGATCTACCACGTACTGCCCTTTGTGACGGGACTGCTGTTCATCACCGATTTTCGTGTACGCAAGCTCAACGTGGCTAAATGGTTACATAAGCTGAAAAAGAAGGAAGAAACGAAGGACGAATGCTTGCCGTAAGGCAAAAGCGCCGTGCCCTGAGGGGCACGGCGCTATGAATTGCCCTTGCGGGCATGAATTGG
>SVTU01000046.1 GCA_015063655.1 Oscillospiraceae bacterium | reverse complement strand
AAATGCCGTGATGCTGACCTTCACCTACTGATGAAAAACCGCTGTGTGACGTGGCGAAGAACCAAAAGGAACAGATAAAAAGGGGCTGCTTCATAGCATTAACAAATTATGAACGCTATGTGCAACCGCTCGCTCCGGCGTTCTTACCGATCTTCGCAAGAAGGAGCACTGCGAGAAGCCCAGCGTAAGACGCAAGAAGAAGTCGGAAGCAGTTCGTAAGAGAAAGTACAAGTAATTGTATACAAATCAGGGACGTTGCATGGCAACGTCCCTTTTTTGACCAAAGGAAAGGCTGTCTCAAACGGATGCTTGAGACAGCCTTTTTTAGACTTAGATGGGGTTGACGGTAACCGTCTTTGCCCAGCCGTTATAGTTAAAGGAATATTCCTTGGCGAGCGTATTCTTGACCTCAAAGCCAAGAATGGTCTCCTCAAGCTCGGGAATGCTGTCCGTCTTGCCGTCGGCATAGGCGAGCAGACGCTCACGGCAGGCACGCAGACGCATAAGCAGACCTCCGATGCGCTGATCCTGTACGTCAAAGCCGTGGGGCTTGTTCTCACGGAACCAAAGGTCACGGAAGGAGACGTAAAATGCCTCTACACGTGCTATCACAGTGGCGTAGTCGTCGGCAAGGGCGCGGAGAGCCTCGGTATTCTTTGCGGTGTAGGCATTGCGGGTGCGCACGCCGAGATCGTATTTCAAGGACAGTACGTCGCACAGCTTGGCAAGGCAATCAAAGATATAACCGTACGTCTTGCTGCTTTGGGCGTCCTTGGCCAAAACCCCGGCATATTCGGCATACTTGGCAGGGGCATCGGGAACGATGGTGCTATCAAGGAAGCCGAGGAAGGGATCGCTGTAGAGCATATATTTGGAGGGGTTGGCACTATAGTATCTGTTGTCGGTGATGTCATTGGGAAGATCAAGGCGCATCATGGCATCGAAGTCCTCGCCCGTGATCTCGGCAAACTCACGCTTAATCACATCCATATCCTCCACACCGTCGTAGAAACGGCGGATGGCGTACAACGAGGGAAGCACGGCGTAGTAAGAGCATTCCTTGCCGTTGTCGCCCCACAGCGTCATAAAGATGTTTTGCACACCCTGCTCATGGCAAGACCTCATGGCCTGCTTCATGCTCTCAATCGACCATTTGTTGTGCGGCGCCCAGCCCGACCAGCACCACGTGCCGCCCGCAAACCAAACATCACTGTTGAACTTCTTGTGCAGACGGATCATCATATCGTATTCCTCAAGCGAGTTTGAGTAATAGTCCCAGTATACCAGATCGACGGCGGGGGGGCAGGAGGCAACGATATCCTCGGTGATGCAATCTACCGTAGCACGGTACTTGCCGTTGTTGGCCAAGCGGAAGAACATGTCTGACCACATCATGGTGTGGAAGCCGTACTTCTCGGCGATCTTCAAAACACGCTCCAAGTGGCGGTGAATGATCTCGAAACGGTTCTGGAAGCCGTTCTTATCCAAAAATTTGCCAAGGCCGACCATGTGTGCCTCGTCGCAGCCGATGTGAATGTACTTTGACGTGAAGCAGGAGCGAAGAGTCTTGAACATGTTTTCGATCAGCTCGTAGGTTCTCGGCTCATCGATCAGCATAATATCGCCGCAGTCATTGATGGTTTTGCTGTATGCCTCCCACTTGAAGATGGCGTTCAGGTGCGCCAGCGTTTGGATGCAGGGAATGACCTCTACGCCGATGCTGTCGCAGTAGGCAACAATGTCACGCAGCTCATCCTGTGAGTAGCGGCCGCGCAGGTAGCCAAAGTATGGCTCATCGGTGACCTCATACGTTTCCTCGGTGTAAAGCTGGAGCATGTTATAGCCGAGCTTTTTGAGTGTGAGGGCATATTGTTTGACCTCATCGGGTTTCATGACGGCGTTTCTTGACATGTCAAGCATAGCGCCAAAGTAGTTGGACATAGCAACCTCCTTATGTTCAAGCCCATAGGCTTGCTTGTTACCTGCATTATAGCAAATGGAAAGCGATAAGTCAAGTGATTAAAGAAAAAAGATGAAAAAGAGAGAATGACAGTTATAACGGAACGATAGCAACAGCACCGTCACAGGCGTGACGGTGCTGTTTGCGGTGATTCAGATGGGATTGACAGTGACTGTTTTGCTCCAATTATTAAAAGTCAGAGCATATTCCTTGCGGGGATTTCCATTGGAATGATAATCCAACAGGGCTTCCTCAAGCTCGGGAATACTGTCTATGCTACCGTTAACGTAAGCAAGCAATCGCTTGCGGCAGGTGTGCAGACGGAGAAGCAGACCTCCGATGCGCTGATCCTGTACGTCAAAGCCGTGGGGCTTATTCTCGCGAAACCACAGCTCTTCAAAAAGTTCGTGGAATTCCTCTACTAAGGCTATGATGTTGGCGTAGTCCTCGGCAAGGGCACGCAGAGCGTCCATATTCTTGTCCTTGTATGCCTTATGTGTGCGCACACCGAGATCGTATTTTAGAGCGAGCACCTCGCACAGCTTGGCCTCGCAGGTGAAAATATAACCAAAGCTCTTGCTGTTTTCGGCATCCTTGGCCAAAACCCTGGCATATTCGGCATACTTGGCTGGGGCATCGGGAACAATGGTGCTATCAAGGAAGCCGAGGAAGGGGTCGCTATAGAGCATATACTTAGAGGGGTTAGCGCTATACGACCTGTTGTCGGTGATATCGTTGGGGATATCGAGGCGCATCATGGCGTCGAAGTCCTCACCCGTGATCTCGGCAAACTCACGTTTGATGATATCCATATCCTCCACACCGTCGTAGAAGCGGCGGATGGCGTACAGAGAGGGCAGGACGGAGTAGTAGGAGCATTCCTTACCGTCATCACCCCACAGGGTTGTAAAGATGTTGGTAATGCCGTGCTTACGGCACGCCTGCATAGCGGGTTGCATGCTTTCCACAGACCACTTGTTGTGAGGAGCCCAACCCATCCAGGTCCAGTTGCCGCCGGCAAACCAAATATCACGGCGGAATTTTTGGTGAGAGCGAATCATGGTATCGTAGAAATCATATGTGTTGGCGTAATATTCCCAAAAAACGAGATCAATTCCTTCGGGGCAGGAGTCTACAATGTCATCGGTGATGACGGCATCGGCGGAATGATATATACCTTTATTGGCTAGGCGGAAGAACATATCAGACCACATCATGGGGTGAAAGTTGTACTTTTTGGTAATTTCGAGCACCTTGTCCAGGTGGCGGCGGATAATGTCAAAGCGGTTTTGATAGCCGTGCTTGTCAAGATACTTGCCAAGTCCTACCATATGTGCCTCGTCACAGCCGATGTGGATATATTTTGAGGTGAAGCAGGCGCGCAGAGTTTTGACCATGTTTTCAATCAGCTCATAGGTTCTGGGGTCTTCGATGAGTAGAATATCATCATAGTCCAAAATCGTCTTTCGGTAGATGTCCCATTTGAAAATGGCGTTAAGATGAGCTAAGGTCTGAACGCAGGGAATGACCTCTACACCGATGCTGTCGCAGTAGGCAACAATGTCACGCAGCTCGTCCTGCGAGTAGCGGCCGCGCAGGTAGCCAAAGTAGGGCTCGCCGTCTACCTCATAGGTATCCTCTGTGTAAAGCTGGAGCATATTGTAGCCGAGCTTTTTGAGTGTGAGGGCATATTGTTTGACCTCATCGGGTTTCATGACGGCGTTTCTTGACATGTCAAGCATAGCGCCAAAGTAGTTGGACATAGCAACCTCCTTGTATGCAAGCGCAAGCGCTTGTTTATTAATGTCATTGTAACAAAAGGGCAAGGCAAAGTCAAGAGAAAAAACAAAAAAGACTTGCGTTTGCAAGTCTTTTTTCTGGGGTGAGTGATGGGAGTCGAACCCACGGCCTCCAGGGCCACAACCTGGCGCTATAACCAACTTAGCTACACCCACCGTATGATGGCGTGCCTTGAGGGATTCGAACCCCCGACCTACTGCTTAGAAGGCAGTTGCTCTATCCGACTGAGCTAAAGGCACTTACGGCACATGCGGCGCACGATGTGCGCCCCATGTGATGGAGCGAGTGATGGGAATCGAACCCACGCGACCAGCTTGGAAGGCTGGGATTCTACCATTGAACTACACTCGCAAAAGGCAATTACTCAAAACTGCCCTAATATGATACCACACAATCCCCGCTTTGTCAATACCTTTTTTAAATTTTCTTGGGGAATTTCGCAAAACTATTGTCACGGAGAACAAAACATGATACAATAAAGGTAACTCTAAAAATAGGAAGATATACATGAAACGAAAACACTGTTCTTTACGCTATTTGCTGACACCCGACTATATGTTTCGCACCTATGACGAGGTGACGGCAGAGTTTTTGCAGAGCATTGGGATTCGTGCTCTTCTCATCGATATTGATAATACGCTCGCTCCCTACGAGCAGCCCGAGCCCGATGAGCGCATCCGTGCTTGGTTTGCCTCGCTGTCAGCGGCAGGCATTCGGGCCTCTCTTATCTCCAACAACCACGCCCCCCGTGTGGAGCTGTTCAACCGCACGCTGGGGCTTGATGCCTATCCCGACAGCGGCAAGCCAAGGCCGAAAACGCTCCGTATCGCCATGGCACGCATGGGCTCGTGTGCCGAGGATACGGCGGTGCTTGGCGATCAGCTGCTCACCGATGCTCTGGCAGGGCATCATTTGGGGCTTCGTGCCATTATCGTGCCGCCCATCAAGGATAAGACCACACTCTTTTTCCGCTTCAAGCGGTGGCTGGAAAAGCCGTACATCAAGCGATATGAGCGAGCGCACGCCGATGCGCCGAGAAAGGATACCCTATGAGACAAACACCAACCTTTGGCCCTGGTGGCAACAGTGACTCCTTCTATGAGGCGGGACACAAGGCGACTGTGGAATCGCCCGCCTGGCTGAGAGAACGCGGCTTGGATGCTTACGAATTTGAGGCGGGGAGCGGGCTTCGCACCTCAGATGCCACGCTCTCGGCTATCGGCCGGGCGGCAAGTGAGAACGGTATTCTCATGTCGCTCCACACACCGTATTTTATCTCGCTTTCGGGTATTGAGGAGGAGAAGCGGCTCAAGAGCCTTGTGTATATCGAGGCATCCTTGCACGCCGCCGAGCTGCTTGGGGCGCATACCATTGTGGTGCATAGCGGCTCTGCCGCCAAGATCACAAGAGCCGAGGCCATGCGCTTGGCAAGCGACACGCTGTCCCGTTGTGCCGACCAAATGGGAAATACCCCCATTCATATCGGACTTGAGACCATGGGCAAGATCAATCAGCTCGGCACGCTTGACGAGGTCATCGAGCTGTGCCGTATCGCCCCCTGCTATTATCCCGTGGTGGATTTCGGGCATATGAACGCCCGTGAGCTTGGCTCGTATTTTACCGACGTTGACAGCTACCGTGCGGTCTTTGACCGTGTGGGAACGGCGCTGGGCGACGACGTTGCCAAATACATGCACTGCCATTTCTCCAAGATCGAGTTCACCAAGGCGGGGGAGAAGCGGCATCTGACGTTTGCCGATGAGGTGTTTGGCCCGTCCTTCGAGCCACTGGCCGAGGCGATCGTGCGAGAGGGCGTTTGTCCCAATATTATCTGCGAGTCCGACGGCACGATGGCAGAGGATGCTTTGTATATGAAGCGTGCTTGGCAGACGGCGGTGGGGCGTATGTGAGGTAACCTATGACACATCTTAAAGCATTACAAGACAATTTTTTAACCGATCCCGCATCGGCGGTTCTGGTCAGCTCGGAGCTGAATCAACGCTATCTTAGCGGCTTTGCCTACTCGGATGGCTACGTGCTCGTGATGCCGAGCGATGCCTATCTGCTTGCCGATTTTCGCTACATCGAGGCGGCAGAGAAGGGCGTGAAGGTGAAGGGTCTGCAGGTGCGCATGCCAAAGGGCAGCATGCTTGACGAGGTTGCCTCTCTGCTTCGCACACACGGCATCCGTACGGTGTACGTGGAAGAAAAGGCACTCTCCTACGCTGATTTTTGCCGTTTTGAGACCTTGCTTTCGGGCATGACGCTCAAGGCGGGCGCATCGGCATATCTCTCTCGGCAAAGAAATATCAAGACAGACGAGGAGCTTGTCCTGATGGCCAAGGCGCAAAGCATCACCGACAAGGCTTTTACGCACATTCTCTCCGTGCTGTCCCCCCGCATGACGGAGATCGACGTGGCGCTGGAGCTTGAGTATTTCATGCGCCGCAATGGGGCGGACGGCTTGGCGTTTGACACCATTGCCGTGTCGGGCTCAGCCTCGGCACTGCCGCACGGCGTGCCGAGAAACGTACCTTTGGAGAAGGGCTTTTTGACCATGGACTTTGGTGCCACCTACGAGGGCTACTGCTCGGATATGACACGCACGGTGGTGATGGGACGGGCTGACGATGAGATGAAGCGGCTGTACGGCACAGTGCTTGACGCCCAACGGGCGGCCCTTGCATGTATTGCCGAGGGTGTACATTGCCGAGAGGCTGATGCCGTGGCACGCAATCTGATACATGAGCGAGGCTACGAGGGGTGCTTTGGGCATAGCCTGGGGCACGGCGTGGGGCTGTATATTCACGAGCCCGTGCGCCTGGCAAGCTCCGCCCCCGCCGAGGAGGTGCTTGTGCGAGGCAACGTGGTAACGGTAGAGCCGGGCATCTATCGGCAGGGGCAGTACGGCTGCCGCATTGAGGATATGGTGGCCGTGTGCCATGACGGCACGGTGAGAAACTTTACACAGTCTCCAAAGGAATTGATTGAAATATAACCAACGGTGCTTCCTTTAACAGCGCAAAAGGCGGAGAATGCAAATGCATTCTCCGCCTTTTTTCGCCAACGGCGCATAGATTAGTGAAGATGTATCAAAAGATACACCGCATAGGTGATCACGCCCGAGCACATCAGGCCTGCCAAAACGAGGCACAGAATGCGGGTGACGAGCTTTCTTTTTTGATCGTTCATTGTTATGCTCCTTTCGTTACGGCTCAATGCGAAGCTGCTCTGCCCCCCGATCCTTGTCCGAGAGGAGCTGTCCCGTGGCGGGGATCTTCAGCTTGCGGTAGCCCTTGGTATTCTCAAAGATCTCTTCAAAGTTGGCAAGGCAGGCACGAATGACTTGATCCTTTTTCATCGTCATCAGCGTGACACCGCCCGAGGTCCTTGTGTTCTTGACGGGAATGAGGGACGTTTTGACGATGATGGCACGGTCAGCGGAGCTGACGAGCATGATCTCAAACGGCTCCTTTTCCTTTTCGTAGAAGGCTGCCACGATGGGCGAGGCGGTGGAATAGGCATTGACCAGGCGCTTGCGGTTGCCCTTCGTCTCGTAGGCGGTGACGGGCACACGGACGGCCTTGCCGTTTTCAAAGACAAAGACAAGATTTTCACCCTCCGGGTAGCTATCCTGCACGTTCATCATGATGGGGCGTTCACCCTCGTCCATACCGAGCTTGGCGGGCACGTATTCACCCATCTGCGAGGACTTGACGCAGTCAAAGTCAGCGATCTTAGCACGGTAGATCTGGGCACGGTCGGTCACAAAGATCAGCTCGGAGCGATTGTCGGCCTCCATGGTGGCCACGATGCTGTCACCGTCCTTGAGCTTTTGCTCGTCGTTGCCGCGCAACGACTGATTGGTGATCTTCTTGAAGTAGCCCTCTTTGGTGAGATACAGATTGGCACGGAAGCTTTCTACGTTGTCGTCCTCCTCGTATACCTCAATGTCATCGGTGCCGATGAGCTGAGAGCGGCGGGGCTGTCCGTACTTTTTCTTGACCTCGGTCAGTTGGGAGGCAATGAGAGCCTTGAGCTTAAGCTCGTCCGACAAAATATCCTCAATATGAGCGATCTCCTTTTGCAGACCCTCAATCTCGTTGACACGGTTGAGAATGTATTCCTTGTTGAGGTTTCTGAGCTTGATGTCGGCAATGTAATTGGCTTGAATATCGTCAATGTCAAAGCCCTTCATCAAATTGGGAATGACGTCCTCGTCCTTTTCGGTGTGTCGAATGATACGGATCGCCTTGTCGATATCCAAGAGGATCTTGGCAAGACCCAGCAAGAGATGCAGCTTGTCCTTCTTTTTGGCAAGGTCGAAGCGAAGCTCACGGGATAGGCAGACCTTGCGGAATTCGATCCATTCCCGAAGGATTTCAGCAACACCCATGGTGCGGGGTGTGGATTGGATCAGCACGTTAAAATTGCACTTGAAGCTGTCCTCTAAGGGGGTGAGCTTAAAGAGCTTGGTCATCAGCTTGTCGGGGTCAACGCCTCGGCGCAGGTCGATGGTAAACTTGAAGCCCGAGAGGTCGATCTCGTCACGGAAATCGGTGATCTCCTTGAGCTTGCCCTCCTTAACGAGGTCACGGATACGGTTTTGTATCAGCTCGATGGAGGTGGAGTAGGGGATCTGTACGATGTCGATGCAGTTTTGCGCCTTGTCGTAATTGTAGCGAGAGCGAATGCGTACCGAGCCCGAGCCCGTTTCAAACACCTGCCGCATCTGTTCGCGGTCATACAGAATGATACCGCCGCCCGGGAAATCGGGGGCCTTGATGATATCCATCAGCCGATCGGTGCTGATCTTGGGATTTTTGAGCATGGCAATGGTGCCGTCGCAGATCTCGGAGAGATTGAAGGGGCATATCGAGGATGCCATGCCCACGGCAATACCCGTATTGGGTGTGACCAAGACGTTCGGAAAGGTGGTGGGAAGCAGAACAGGCTCCTGCATGGTATTATCATAGTTTGGCACAAAGTCCACGGCGTCCTTGTCGATGCCTCGGAACAGCTCGTTACAGAAGGGGTCGAGCTTGCACTCGGTGTAACGGGAGGCGGCAAAGCGCATGTTGGAGGAATATTGCTTACCAAAGCTTCCCTTGGAATCGATAAACGGGTGGAGAAGCGACTCGTTGCCTCGCGTAAGGCGCACGAGAGTCTCATAGATCGCCATGTCTCCGTGGGGATTGAGCTTCATGGTCTGTCCCACGACGTTGGCACTCTTGGTGCGGTTTCCCGTCAGAAGCCCCATCCTGTACATGGTGTACAGAAGCTTTCGGTGAGAGGGCTTTAGGCCGTCGATCTCGGGAATGGCACGGGAGATGATCACACTCATCACGTAGGGCATATAGTTTTTCTCTATGGTGTCGGTGATGAGCTGATTGGTGATCGGTGCATGCACGATCTCGTGGTAGGATTGGGAGACGCTTGTTTTCTTTTTTGCCATGTTGTAACCGTCCTCAATGTATTTTGGCTTACAGATATTTTACGGTATGGGCGGCGGCACGGATCAGGCGGTTGTAAAGAGCCAGCCCCAAGCCGTCCTGTGTGGGAAGATGGGCATACACCACGTCGATATTCATACCGTCGGTCTGCCGCAGGGCGGCAAACAGGGAAGCACTTTGTGCGGCAAGATCCTCTCGTGCGCCCACACACAGCAGATGCTCGGGGGAGAGGCTGTCCGTCTCCTCTGCGTAGCAGAGAATGGCACACCGCTCCGTTCTTTGGGCGTTTTGCAGGTAGCGCAGCACCGCACTCTCCTCGCCGTCAAGCAGGACAAGCGGAGCAGAGGGGGCATAGTGCTTATATTTCATGCCGGGGGATAACGGACGCTCGTTTTCGGAGAGCGCACCGTTGAGCGTGTGGGAGAGCGTGACGTGTGAAAGCACACAGCACAGAGCGTCATAGGTGACGGCCCCCGGGCGAAGCAGAACTGCTTCATCGTCTCCCGTCAAGGCCACGATGGTGGATTCCAAGCCGATCTCGCATGCTCCGCCGTCGATGATGGCATCGATGCGCCCGTCAAGATCATGGCGGACGTGCTGTGCCGCGGTGGGCGAGGGACTGCCCGAGCGATTGGCCGAGGGGGCGGCAATGGCCGTGCCCGAGGCCTCGATCAGAGCCCGTGCAACGGGATGTGAGGGGCAGCGCACCGCCACCGTGTCAAGTCCGCCCGTGACGGAGGGGGGAATGACGGACTTCTTTTTGAGAATGACCGTCAAGGGTCCCGGCATAAACGCACGGGCAAGCCTCTCGTAGGCAGGCGTGACCTCTGCGTACAGAGCGGCGTCCTCGGGGCGGCTGATGTGAATGATCAGCGGGTTATCGGAGGGTCTGCCCTTGGCGGCGTAAATTTTCTTTGCCGCCTCGGCGTCCGTGGCGTTAGCTCCAAGGCCGTATACGGTCTCGGTGGGGAAGGCCACAAGTCCTCCGTCTTGTATCAGCTTGGCTGCCCTCTGTATCAGCTCCTTGTCGGGGGAGAGGGCATCAACGGTAAAAAACTGTGTCATAATCGTCCTTTATGCATTGTCTTTTAGCTTTTGCGCCGTATCGGCACTGATCAGCGCATCGATCATCTCATCGATGCCGCCGTTTAGGAAGCTTTCCAGGGAATATAGAGTCAGCCCTATGCGGTGATCCGAGATGCGCCCCTGCGGGTAATTGTAGGTACGGATGCGCTCGGAGCGGTCGCCCGTGCCAACCTGGCTTTTTCGGTCGGAGGCGATCCTTTGCGCCTGCTCGGTGCGCTTGATGTCATAGAGCTTGGTGCGCAGCATCTTCATGGCCTTATCTCGGTTCTTGAACTGACTGCGCTCCTCCTGACATTCGATCACAATACCCGTGGGCTTGTGCGTGAGGCGCACGGCCGATTCTGTTTTGTTGATATGCTGACCGCCCGCACCGCTGGACTTGCAGGATTCCAGAATGATATCGGCAGGATTGATCTC
>SVTU01000045.1 GCA_015063655.1 Oscillospiraceae bacterium | reverse complement strand
GATCCGCTTCTTCGGTACCTATCCCGAGGGCGTTTCCTTTGCCATTCTGTTTATGAATATTCTCACGCCCTACCTCAATCAATGGACACGCCGTCGTCCGTTTGGAGGTGGCAAGCAATGAAAAAAGCCATTCACTGTGTGGCAACGCTGACTGTGATCTGCCTTGTGGTATCGGTCCTGCTGGCGTTTGCCAATTATATCACAGCCCCCATCATTCGGCAAAAGCAGGACGAGGCCGCCAATGCGGCCTTGCTCGTGGTCATGCCCGAGGGCAAGGACTTTGTGCTGTTGACCGAGGATGATCTGGCTTCCTACACCCTGCCCGCTACGGTGACTAAGGTGTATCGAGAGGCAGGAGGCGGGTACGTCTTTGAGCTGACTACGTCGGGCTACGCCTCGGGGCTTGTGCTTTTGTGCGGCGTTGGTGCTGACGGAGCGGTGACGGGTGCTACGGTGCTTTCAAGCCAGGAAACGCTGGGAGCAGAGAACAGCTACGGCGACCGCTTGGTGGGACGCCGTGCCGAGGATATTGAGCAGGTGGATACCGTGACCTCTGCCACCAAGACCACGGCGGCATATCGAAACGCCGTGAGGGACGCCTTGCTTGCGTTTGCCGTGCTTGGCGGTGCTGACGTCGATCTGCGAAGCGAGGCGGAGATATTGGCCGAGAGCTTGAACACCGCTCTGCCCTCGGGCGAGGGCGCATTTGAAAAATGGTTTGTTATCGAGGCTCTTACGGGCGTGGATGATGTTTACGTTGCCGAGAACGGGACGGGCTACGTCTGCGTGATCGGGGACGAGTACGTTGGTGTGAAGGCCGACGGTACGGTGACATCGCAGACCGACACGGAAACGGCTCAGACCGCCGCGGCCGCCGTGGCCACCGTTAAGGGAGCCGTGCTTACCGAGCTGTCGCTCGGCTCGTATGAGGGCTTGCCCGCAAGCGTGCAGGCCGCCGCTGTGACCGAGAGCGGCAGTGTGGTGCTGACGGTGCGAGGTGCGGGCTACGGCATTTTGGGTGGAAGCTCGTATCACCCTGCATCGGGTGAGTATATCATCGTTCGTGTTGCCATTTCGGCCGAGGGTACGATCTTGGATTGCGTAACGCTTTCGCAGGCCGAGAGCGAGAATATCGGCGACGCCTGCGCCGACGAGGCCTTTTACGGGCAGTTCGACGGCAAGACAGCGCAGAATTATGCCGAGGTGGACGGCATCAGCGGTGCCACCTATACCACCGACGGATACAAAAAGGCCATTGGCGATGCCTTTGCGGCTTTCAACGTCTTGAAGGGAGGGGTATGAGTGAAAAAGGACGGTAATCTTGCCATTCTTTTGCGGGGACTGATCGCAGAAAACCCCGTGTTCGTGCTGATCTTAGGCACGTGTCCCTCTCTGGCCACCACCACCACGGTGATCGGTGCGCTGAGCATGGGACTTGCGGCCATGGCGGTGCTGATCTGCTCCAATGCCGTGATCTCACTTCTGCGCCGCATCATTCCCGATACGGTGCGTATCCCGTGCTATATCGTGATCATTGCGGGCTTTGTGACACTTGTGCAGATGGTGATGCATGCGTATCTGCCTGCTCTGTATGAGATGCTTGGCGTGTACCTGGCCCTTATCACCGTCAACTGCATCATTTTGGGACGAGCCGAGATGTTCGCCTCCAAAAATCCCGTAGGCAAGGCCATTCTCGACGGCATCGGCATGGGGCTTGGCTTTACGCTGGCGCTCTTGTCGATGGGCACGGTCCGTGAGGTGCTGGGTAGCGGCTCGTTTGCGGGCTTTGCTATTCCGTTTTTGTCGGAGCATACCGTCGATTTCTTTGCCAAGGCCCCCGGTGGCTTTATGGTATTTGGCATTATGATTGCGGTGGTCAATGCCGTGTCGCACGGAAAAGCCCCCAAGAAAAAGAGCTTTTCCTGCGAGGGCTGTCCCTCTCTTGGGCTGTGCCACGGTGAGAGCGTATGTGCCGAGCAGGCAGAGAAGGAGGCGAAGTGATGGATACCTTGAGAAGTCTCATTATCATTTTGATGAGCTCGGTGCTGGTCAACAACTACGTGCTCAACCGTTTCCTCGGTATTTGTCCCTTCCTCGGCGTATCCCGTAAGCTGTCGTCCGCTACGGGCATGGGTGTGGCGGTGACCTTCGTGATGCTGGTTGCCACCCTTGTGACGTGGCCCATTCAGTATTTTGTGCTGAACACCCTGGGGCTTGGCTATTTGCAGACCATTGTGTTTATCTTGGTCATTGCCGCTCTTGTGCAGTTTATTGAGATCCTGCTCAAGCGGTTCATTCCCTCGCTTCATGCGGGGCTTGGCGTGTATCTGCCCTTGATCACCACCAACTGTGCCGTGCTGGGCGTGACCATCAACAATATCACCGACGGCTATACGTTTTTGGAGTCCGTCGTCAGCTCTCTTGGGTGCGGCCTTGGCTTTTTGCTGGCCATGGTGCTGTTTTCGGGTGTTCGTGCCCGTATCGACAACAGCGATGCGCCCCCTGCCTTTCGGGGCATGCCCGTCACGCTCATTGCCGCCTCCATCGTGTCCATGGCCTTCTTCGGCTTTGCGGGCATTGTGGATGCCCTGTTTGCGTAAGGAGGGGTGAGTATGTGGAAGGATATTCTGATTGCCGCAGGCGTGGTGGCCCTTATGGGGTGCTTCTTTGGCTTGCTTTTGTATCTGACCTCACGCTTCTTTGCGGTGAGGCGTGACGAGCGTACGGAGAACCTGCGTGCCACACTGCCCGGTGTGAACTGCGGTGCTTGCGGATATACGGGCTGTGATCAGTATGCGCAGGCCTTGGCAACGGGAGCGGCGAAGACCAATCTCTGTATCCCGGGCGGATCGGATACCGCCAAGCGCATTGCCGAGCTTCTGGGTGTGAAGGCGGAGCGGGTAGAGCCCATGGTGGCGGTGGTGCATTGCAACGGTACGTGTGAGGTTACCGAGAACAGAGCCGCCTATGCGGGGGATAACTCCTGCCGTGCCGCCTCGTTGGTATACGGGGGGAGCGTGGGAAGCTGTACGTTTGGCTGTCTCGGATACGGCGACTGTGCCGCCGCCTGCCCTGTGAACGCCATTTGTCTTGATAACGGTGTGGCACGTGTGGACCGCCGTGTATGCATTGCGTGCGGTGCGTGCGTGACCACCTGCCCCAAGGGCATTATTACGCTGATTCCGACAAAGGCATTGCCTGCCAACCTGTGCAGTAACCGAGAGATTGGTGCCAAGGTGCGCAAGGAGTGCAAGAACGGTTGCATTGCTTGCCGAAAATGTGAAAAGATATGTCCCACGCAAGCCATTACGGTTTCGGATGACCTGGCTGTGATCGACTACGGCAAGTGCATCAGCTGTGGGAAATGCGTGGAGGTATGCCCTGTGCATTGTATTCATGCCGTGGGGCAGGGAGCGGGAGAATGAAAAGAGAAGCACACCGTGTGCGCCATGATCTCTTGCTCTGCGGCGGGTGTCTGGCACTTGCCCTATTGATGCTCGTGCTGCTTCGGGTGTGCCGAGACGAGGGGGGCTATGCCGTGGTGCGCATCGACGGAGAGACGCACTGCCGCCTGCCGCTAACGGAGAACACCGAGTACGTGATTGAGACGGCAGACGGACAGCGCAATACGCTGGTCATTGAGGACGGGCGTGCATACGTCAGCGAGGCGACCTGCCCCGACGGCATCTGTGCCGCCCACCGTCCCATCACCCGTGACGGTGAGAGCATCGTGTGCTTGCCCCATCGGGTGGTGATCGAGCTTGAGGGCGGAACGGAGGGGGCTACGTGACACAGAGAAGCAAAACGGTCACAACGGTCGGCATCTGTGCCGCCGTGGCATTGATCCTCTCGTACGTGGAGAGCATGCTCCCCCCCATCAGTGCGGCGGCGCCCGGCATTCGCTTGGGGCTTGCCAACATCGTTGGCGTGTTCTTACTGTACACCATGGGGCTTCGCTATGCGTTGGGGGTAAGTGCTTTGCGTGTGGCGGTGTCGGCCTTGCTCTTCGGCAGTCCCATTATGCTGATCTACAGTATGACAGGGGCACTGTTCAGTATGGTGATGATGCTCCTTTTTCGCCGACTTGGTTGCTTCTCGCCCGTTGGTGTGAGCGTGGTGGGTGGTGTGAGCCATAATCTTGCGCAGGTGGCGGTGGCCGCCCTGCTGTTGGATACGGCGGAGCTATGGTATTATATGGCGATCCTCACCGTAACGGGTACGGTGGCGGGCGTGGCAGTGGGACTGTGCGCTGCCTTTCTCATTCGCCGCATTCCAATCAACAAAAGAACGGTGTGAGCCAATGGACGGTACTTGTAAGGACAGCTTTTGAAATCCAATAAAGTACGTTACCTGCCGACAGAAAAGAGGACGGAGAATGTAAAAACATTCTCCGTCCTCTTTTCCTTCCCGTGCCAAGTGCATATCGATCGCCGCAGGCGAATATCGATGCGCCGTGCCCGCAAGGGCACGGCGCATTTCACACTGTTCTTTTGTTATTCTTGCTCGGGAACCTTTATAAAAATGCTCTTGCGGTGCGCACTGTATTCCTTGGCCGTCAGGTGGATCAAAAGTTCCTCTGCCGTTGCCAGACCCGCAATCACGCACGCCACGATGCAGCATGCCACGTTGACTGCGGGAAGCTTGAGAAAGTAGGGTACGCAGAACAGGCCAAGTCCCGTCAGCTTGTTCATATACGTATGCATGGAGGCGAAGCGGTGGTATTTGATCGCCGCCACGGTGTACGAGATGATACGCCCGAGGATGATGGCGGTGACAGCCGTCCAGATGGGGCGGGGCAGGATCACCAAAAGGCGGGGCAGGATCTTGAAGAGCATCACGGCGTAGAAAAGCAGGTCAGCCACGCTGTCGAGCTTGGCCCCAAGCTCGCTTGTCAGGTGGAAGTGCCGTGCTAAGAAGCCGTCCAGCACGTCGGTAAGACCCGAGAAGGTATAGAAAATGTAAAACAGGGCAGAGAAGGGCTCGGTGAACAGCATGCAGGCTGTTCCCACGATGCGCAATGAGGTGATGCAATTCGGTACGTGCTTTAACATGCTGTTACTCCTTTCCTTGTGTGGCTTGGGTATCGGTGTGGCTTTGTGCGGCCAAAACAAGACCTCGGTATACGGTGTCGAAGTCTGCACGCACGTCGTCCTCGTTGTATTCGCACAGCTTCATGGCGCACAGCGCACCCGTGCCGAAGGCATATACGCACATCTGCTCAAACACAACGGTGGCTTGTCCGTACGAGAGAGCCTGCTCTCTCTGTATGCGGTCGATACACCGCTCGGATAGCTCGCCGATGCGGGCAAGCGTTTCGTTGGGGCTTTCGCCGTTGGGCGAATCCTGCATGAACAACAGCTTGAAAAGCTCAAGGCGATGCACGGCATAAGAGATGATGAGCATGCAGACCGTGCGGATATCGGGATCGGTGAGGTCGAGAACGGAGGCGTACTCCTTCAGCTCTGAGATCGCCAGCTCACGGGCGGCGTACTTGACCTCGTCCATGCTGCGGAAGGCTGTGAAGATGGGACGGGAGGACATGCCGAGGCGTGCGCCGAGATTGCGGGCGGTGAGCGCATCGATCCCTTCCTCACGGACAATATCCAGAGCAACAACGGCAACCTGCTCCCGTGTGAATTTTGCTTTGGGCGGCATGTAAGCACTCCTTTCTTGTGGATTGTATAACTTTGTTGTATAACTACGTTTTATTATAAACGCTTTCTGTTACGTAGTCAATGCTATTTTGTGAATTTTTTGCGACAAATAGAGGTAAATGGGAAAAACGAATTTCGAAAAAGTTTCGTAACGTATGACATTGACATCGCTTTTTTGTGTGCTATAATGGAGGAGATGATAGAAAAGAGGAGAGAAAGCATGGATACTTCCGTATATGACAGTAAAGAATACCGACGCTCACGCTGGGCGTACGGCATCGAATGTACCTTTGAATATTTTGTGATGCTTTTGGTGGGGGATGCGTTCTTGGCAAAGCTTCTGACGTCGATGGGCGTTCCCGATGCCACGGTGGGCATTATCGCCTCGATGGTGTCGCTTGCCTTTTTGTTTCAGCTGGTGTCGGTGTTTGTGGTTCAGCGCATCCGCAATACCAAATGCTTTGCCGTGCTGTTTCATTCGCTCGGCCAGCTGACGTTTTCCTTTTTGTATGTGATCCCCTTTTTGCCCTTTGCCGAGTCCTTCCGCGCCCCCTTGGCTCTGATATGTATTCTGCTCGCTTACTTTGGCAATTATTTTGTTCACTCCATTATTTTTCAGTGGGGAAATTCCTACGTCGATCCCAAGAAGAGGGGCTCGTTCTCCGCTGTTAAGGAGATGATCAGCCTGTTTACGGGCATCTTTATGACCCTGCTCTTGGGGTATATCATGGACGTATATGAGGCAAACGATAATCTTGAGGGAAGCTTTATCTTTGCATCGGTTGCCATTGTGATCTTTGCCCTTTGCGACCTTGTGTGTCTGCTGATGGTGAAAAATCAGGTCAAGACACAAAAGGAGATCGAGGAGCGTGTCCCCATGCGTGTGGTCATGAGGGAAACGTTGGGCAATAAGAATTTTGTGCGTGTGATGATCCTGGATATTCTGTGGAAGGTCGCATTGTATGCCACAAGCGGCTTTCTTGGCACGTTCCGCATCCGTGATCTTGCCTTTACGGTGGGAGCGGTGCAGGTTATCAACATTGCGGGGAGCATGAGCCGTTTTCTCCTGTCCCGCCCTATGGGCCGCTTTTCGGATAAGCATTCCTTTGCCAAGGGTGTGGAGCTTGGCATTCTGTTTGCGGCAATCGGGTACGTGTTTGTTATCGGCTCTACACCTGCCACTCGCTATCTCATCATCGGGTATTCGCTTTTCCACGGCATGAGCATGGCAGGCGTGAATGCCAACATGAGCAATATTGTGTACAGCTACGTTGACACACGGTATTTCGTGCAGGCGTCCGCCATCAAAAACAGCATCAGCGGACTGTGCGGCTTTGGTGCTTCCTTGGCTGCCAGCCGACTGCTTGCCTACGTGCAAGAAAACGGAAACCGCTTCCTCGGTCTGCCCGTGTACGGTCAGCAGGTGCTTGCCGCCATTTCGCTGACGCTTCTCGGGGTTGCCTTGCTCTATGCGCACTTCGTTATCGGAAAGCAAAAGGTGATGATACAGTAAGGGGAGAAACGGAAAAAGCACATCTGCAAAGCAGATGTGCTTTTTCTGGAGCTGGTAATCAGAATCGAACTGATGACCTCGTCATTACCAATGACGTGCTCTACCGACTGAGCCATACCAGCATATTCGTGATGACTTTGATATTATAACAGATTGGCGAACGCTTGTCAAGAGTTTTTTGCATTTTTTCAAAAAAATTTGTTGACAAGGGGAAAAAAGCGTGTTATACTATGATAAACGCTTTGACGAGGAGTAGTACGTAAGATGTCCTGTGCCCAGAGAGCAGACGGTTGGTGTGAGTCTGCGGCAGGCTTTGCGGAAGTCGCCTCCGAGCGGTGCGGGTGAACAAACGGTAGCTCGCAACGGCGCCGCCGTTATACGGTGCGAAGCTTTCGCATGAGTGTGCGCCTATGGCGCAAAATCAGGTGGTACCGCGTGCTCCACGCCCTGATACGGGCATGGGGCTTTTCTTTTTACAATACAGATATGGAGGAAAAACACAGTGAATTCTTATCATGAGCTTCCCAAGGTATATTCCCCCTCCGAGTTTGAGGACAGAATATATCAAAATTGGTGCGACAAGGGCTATTTTACGCCCGACGTAAACGATCCCGCTCCGTCCTTTTCGGTGGTGATCCCGCCCCCCAACGTCACGGGTCAGCTCCACATGGGACATGCCCTGGACGAAACGCTTCAGGATGTTTTGGTTCGTTACAAGAGAATGCAGGGCTACAATACCCTTTGGGTGCCCGGCACCGACCATGCGGGCATTGCCACACAGATCAAGGTAGAGGAGCAGCTTCGTGTGAACGAGGGGCTCTCCCGCTACGATCTCGGCCGAGATAAATTCCTTGAGCGCGTATGGGATTGGAAGCATCAATACGGCAACCGCATCATCAGCCAGCTCAAGAAGCTGGGTGCCTCCTGCGACTGGAGCCGTGAACGCTTTACCATGGACGAGGGCTGCTCGCACGCTGTGCGTGAGGTCTTTGTCAAGCTGTATGACAAGGGCCTGATCTACCGCGGCTACCGCATCATCAACTGGTGTCCCCGTTGCCTGACGGCTCTGTCCGATGCTGAGGTCGAGTATAAGGATCAGCCGGGTCATTTTTGGCACATCAAATATCCCATCAAGGGTGAGGACGGCTACGTAGAGGTTGCCACCACCCGTCCCGAGACCATGTTTGGTGATACCGCTGTGGCAGTCAATCCCGAGGATGAGAGCATGAAGCATCTCATCGGCAAGACCCTGATACTGCCCATCGTAAACCGTGAGATCCCTGTGATCGCCGACGATTACGTGGAGATCGGCTTTGGTACGGGCTGTGTGAAGATCACCCCCGCTCACGACCCCAACGACTTCCTCGTTGGTCAGCGGCACGGCCTTGAGCAGATCAAGGTCATGAACGACGACGCCACCATGAATAGCTTTGCGGGCAAATACGAGGGCATGGATCGCTATGCCTGCCGTAAGGCCCTGGTTGCCGATCTTGAAGCGGAGGGCTACCTTGTGAAGGTTGCGCCGCACGATCACAACGTGGGCGTTTGCTACCGTTGCGGCACGACGGTGGAGCCTATGACCTCGGATCAGTGGTTTGTGAGAATGAAGCCCCTGGCCGAGCCTGCCATCAAGGCCGTGGAGGAAGGCGACATTCGCTTTGTTCCCGAGCGCTTCTCCAAGAACTACTTCAACTGGATGAACAACATTCTTGACTGGTGTATTTCCCGTCAGCTGTGGTGGGGTCACCGCATTCCCGCCTTCTATTGCGATGCGTGCGGCGAGATGACGGTGAGCCTTGAGGATATCACCACCTGTCCCAAGTGTGGCGGACACGTGCATCAGGATGAGGACGTGTTGGATACGTGGTTCTCATCGGCACTGTGGCCCTTCTCCACGCTGGGCTGGCCCGAAAGCACCGAGGATCTTAAGAAGTATTATCCCACCAGCGTGCTGGTCACGGGCTACGATATCATCACCTTCTGGGTGTCCCGCATGATCTTCTCGGGACTGGAGCATATGGGGCAGAAGCCCTTCTCCACGGTGTTCATTCACGGCCTTGTGCGTGACGCACAGGGGCGCAAGATGTCAAAGTCTCTCGGCAACGGCATCGACCCCTTGGAGATCATCGACAAGTACGGTGCCGATGCCTTGCGCTATGCGTTGGCTACGGGTAATTCCCCCGGAAACGATATGCGCTTCTCGGATGAGAAGATCGAGGCGGCACGCAACTTTGCCAACAAGCTGTGGAATGCCTCCCGCTTCGTGCGCATGAACCTCACCATTGACGAGATCGCACTGCCCTCGGTAGACGAGCTTGCCGATGAGGATAAGTGGATCCTTGACGAATTCAATCGCTTGGTAGCGGGCGTAACCGCCTCTCTCGATAAATACGAGATCGGCGTTGCCCTGGCCGCCATCTACGATTTCACGTGGGACGTTTTCTGCGACTGGTATATCGAGCTGTCCAAGGCCAGACTGAATGAAAAGGGAACCCGTGAAAACCTTGTGGCACAGAACGTCATTGCCTACGTGCTGACGGGTACACTCAAGCTGTTGCACCCCTTCATGCCCTTTATTACCGAGGAGATCTATCAATCGCTTCCTCACACCGACGAGAGCATTATGATCGCAAGGTATCCTGCCTTTGACGAGGCCTTGACGTTTGCCGAGGAGGCAGAGACTATGTCCCGTGTCATTGCCGCCATCCGTGCTATCCGCACACGCCGCAATGAGATGAACGTGCCGCCCTCCAAGCGTGCCAAGGTCTATATCGAAACACGCTATGCCGATTCCTTCAACGAGCGCACCTCCGTCTTCTTTACCCGCTTGGCCTCGGCCTCCGAGGTGGCGGTTGCTTCCTCGTTTGACGGTGCGCTTGGCAATGAAGAGGCGGTGCAGATCGTAACCGATTCTGCCACCATCTATCTGCCCATGTCCGAGCTTGTGGATATGGAAAAGGAGAAGGAGCGCTTGCTTGGTGAGCAGAAGAAGCTGCTCTCCGAGATCGAGCGTGTGGAAAAGAAGCTGGCTAACGAGAGCTTTGTTGCCAAGGCACCTGCCGCCGTGGTGGATGCCGAGCGTCAGAAGCTGGAAAAATACCGTGATAATCTTGACGGTGTTCTCCGTGCTCTTGAAAAAATGAAGGCGTAACGAAGGGAGAGCGTATGATCGTATCGTATTTGAACGCAGAGCAGATGCCGAGCATTTGTGCCTCGCATCCGCTGTTTGCCAAGGGCTTTGATGCCGCACAGAAACTGATGGCCGAGCATGCCGCCGAGGGACGGTATGAGATCGATGGCGAGCGACTGTTTATCAACGTTGTCAGCTACGTACCCAAGGCACGGGAGGAATCGGTTTTTGAATCCCACCGTCGGTATATCGATATTCAGCTTATGGTTGAGGGTGAGGAGATCATCGGCTTTGCCGAGAACGAGCTACTTACCGTCACACGGCCCTTTGAGGGCGATGCCGAGCTGTATGGCATGATCGATCCGTGTGACACGGTCGTCATGTACCCCGGTAAATTCACCGTGATCTATCCCGGTGAGCCTCACGCTCCCGGTATGGCAGTCACGTCCGCACCCGAGAAGATCCGCAAGATCATCATCAAGGTGCTGGCATAACAAAA
>SVTU01000044.1 GCA_015063655.1 Oscillospiraceae bacterium | reverse complement strand
GTGCTGTCTGACCAAGACCGCAAAGAGATGCACTCTTGATGTAGTTAGCCAGCTCCTCCAACTTGTCCAGGTCCTCCATCTCGCCGTTTCCGCTGATAATCTTATCCAGGATCTCAAGCAGACGTCTGGTACCGACGCGGCAAGGCGTACACTTACCGCAGGACTCGTCTACGGTAAAGTCAAGGAAGAAGCGGGCAAGGTCTACCATACAGGTATCCTCATCCATAACGATCAGTCCGCCCGAGCCCATCATAGAGCCGATGGCAATGAGGTTATCGTAGTCGATAGGCGTATCGATCAAGGAAGCGGGAATGCATCCGCCAGAAGGTCCACCTGTCTGAGCGGCCTTGAACTTCTTGCCGTTCGGAATGCCGCCACCGATCTCCTCTACGACCTCGCGAAGCGTGGTTCCCATGGGAACCTCCACAAGACCCGTATTGGTGATCTTACCGCCAAGGGCAAATACCTTCGTACCCTTGGACTTCTCAGTACCCATCGAGGAGAACCACTCGGGACCGTTAAGAATGATCTGGCAAATGTTGGCATAGGTCTCTACGTTGTTCAAAACGGTAGGCTGGCCAAACAAGCCCTTCACTGCGGGGAACGGAGGACGGGGACGAGGCTCGCCTCTGTTACCCTCAATAGAGGTCATCAGAGCCGTTTCCTCGCCGCACACGAATGCACCGGCACCGAAGCGGAGCTGAATATCAAAGTTGAAGCCTGTGCCGAAGATGTCCTTACCGAGCAAGCCATACTCACGGGCCTGCTTGATAGCGATCTCCAAGCGGTTGATCGCAATGGGATACTCAGCACGAACGTATATGTAACCCTCATCGGCACCGATGGCGTAGCCTGCGATAGCCATAGCCTCAAGAACGGCATGGGGGTCACCCTCAAGGATGGAGCGGTCCATGAACGCACCGGGGTCGCCCTCGTCTGCGTTACAAGCAACGAACTTCTTAACGTTGCCGCGGTTGCCCGAAGCAAACTTCCACTTCAAGCCCGTGGGAAATCCGCCGCCGCCTCTGCCGCGAAGACCGGAATCCAGAATGCACTGGATAACGTCATCGGGCGTCATCTCGGTCAGCACCTTACCCAGGGCACGGTAGCCGTCCATAGCGATGTACTCATCGATATTCTCGGGGTTGATAACACCGCAGTTGCGAAGAGCCAATCTCTTCTGCTTCTTGTAGAAAGAGGTCTCGGAGAGAGAGGTTGCATGGTGAATGTCCTCGCTCTTCGTCTCGTGATAAACCAAACGCTCAACGGGACGACCCTTGAGGAAATGCTCCTCTACGATCTCCTTAACATCCTCAAGTTTGACGTTGCTGTAAAAGGTTCCCTCGGGGTATACGATCATGATCGGACCCAAGGCACAAAGGCCAAAGCATCCCGTGCCAACGACCTTAACCTCTTCGCTAAGGCCCGCTGCGGCGATCTCCGCATTCATGGCTTCCATGATCTTGACGCTGCCGGACGAGGTACAGCCGGTACCGCCGCAAATCAAAACATGTGTTCTAATCATTGCTTTTTATCCTTTCCTACGTTATAATCAAAGAGCCTTGTATGCGCCGATGGTATATTCCTCAACCACAGCACCGCCAACAAGATGCTTTTCTACGATCTCGGCCGCCTTCTCTGCGGTAAGCTTTACGTAAGTTACCTTTTCCTTGCCCTCTTCGTAGATCTCTACAACGGGCTCGTACTGGCAGATACCGATGCATCCGGTCTGCGTAACGGTTACCTTATCGCCAACATTGGATTTTGCAACGCCCTCAACGAAGGCATTCAGCACAGGGCGTGCGCCTGCGGCAATTCCGCAGGTAGCCATACCGACAACAACACGTGTTGTGGTAGCACCCTCACGAATTTGAACCTTGCTCTGCATCTTTTCTCTGATAGCAGCGAGTTCAGCTAAAGATTTCATTGTGATTTCCTCCTATATTGTTATCAATTATCTTTCGTGTTTGATTTCTCTCGCTCTGCATATTGCTCTGCAAGATACTCCCGCATCCACATCTGTATCTCCGGTTCTGCCAGGGAAATATCCTCTCCCAGCACCGCATGCAGCTCGTCGGTATCCAACGTCACCTCTCCGCTTGGCGTGCAATCGGAAAAGTGCCAATGGATATCAGGGCTTCCCGCCACCAAAGCGCATATGCTTGAGGGCATATCGCCGATGGGCGCACAGTCGATGTGGTCGGCATGAAAGACCGCACACAGCTCTGTGCCGTGATCAGCGGGAGCGGTTGAGGAGCGAATGGACAGATGCCCTCCCGTCTGCTCCGCCGCAAGGCGAAGGAGCGGCAGGCCAAGGCCGACCTTGCGTGTGGTGCGTGTTGTATAAAACGGATCGGTCACACGGTGCAAAACGTCCTCCGTCATGCCGCAGCCGTTATCCGTCACCGTAAGGCTCAACACGCCCTCGCCGTCAAGCGAGAGGCATATGGCAATGCTGTCTGCCCCTGCCTTGACCGAGTTCTTGGCAATATCCAGAACGTTCAGAGAAAGCTCCTTCATTGACGATTATTTGTACTTGGCAAGAATGCCGTCAACGTCAGCCTTCGTCAGACGTCCGTAAACCTCATTGTTGATGGTGAGAACGGGAGCCAGACCGCAAGCGCCGATGCATCTGGTTGCCTCAATGGAATACTTTCCGTCAGAGGACGTAGAGCCTGCGGGAACGCCGAGAACCTCAACGATACGGTCGAGAATGTCGCCGCTTCCCTTTACGTAGCAAGCAGTTCCGAGACAAACGGCGATGGATACCTCACCCTTCGGATTGAGTGCAAACTGGGAATAGAAGGTGGCAACGCCATAAACCTCTTCCACAGAAATGCCCATCTTCAAGGCGATCATCTTCTGAACCTCCATAGGCAGGTATCCGTAGATCTCCTGCGCTTCCTGAAGGATCGGCATCAATGCGCCGGGTGTGTCGCGGTGACGCTCGATAACTGCGTAAAGCTGTTCTTCTTGCGCACGAGTTCCGCGAAACATGACAGTGGTCAAATTCTTTTTCATGTAGAACTTCCTCCATATATGTTTTTTATTTTTTCTTATATTGGTGAACGCAGATAGCGAAATAACGCTCTGCGAATCTCCTCTTCCTCATGGCTCTCCACCAAAAGCGGGAGCTTGTTGACAGCCTCACTGATATGCCCGAGGCTATGGGCATCGGAGCAATACAGCATGGCGGCCCGTTTGACCGTGGCATACTTTTGACGGTACTGCTCCCGCAAGGCGGGGTTGCGCAGCTCCATCACAGTAAAGCCGTATTCGGCGGGAACGTCGCCGAGAATGGCGACCATACCGCCCGACGTTCTGTCGATATGGGCGGGATGGACGTGTCCGCCGTGGGCACGCACCAGGTCGATCGCATCGCCGACCCACAGGTCGGTTGCCACCACCAGCAGATTCTCCTCTCTTCCCTGCTCCTCGTCCCTCTCGCTCATCACGATCTGATCGCCGAAGATCTCGGGGCGGTTGGGTATCTTTTGCAGATGCCCGTACACAACGGCATCAAAAGACATGGCGTCCTCAAGCGTTTCAAACAGACATACTAAGTGAATATCCTCTGCCGTCGTCAGCTCCATGCCCGCCACGGGCACAATGCCCATCTCTCGACAGGCGGCAAAGAAGGCAGGGCAATTCCTTGCTGTGTTATGGTCTGTCAAGGCCACGATACCCAAGCCCTTGAGGGCCGACATGCCCGCAATGTTAGCAGGGGTCATATCGTTATCGGCACACGGTGACAAACAGGAGTGAACGTGCAGATCGTAATATAAATGCTTCATAGCAGCTCCGAGACTGCGGCACAAAGGGCAAACGCAGGCAACTGACTGCACAGCAGATTGATGCCCTGCTGCTCGGCACGCTCGGCCACGCCCTCGTCGGGGCTAACGCCCTCTGCCAGAATGATGCAGGCAGGATCGGTGAGAGTGGCCACGGCAAGCGTGTTGACGTTTGACATGATGGTAATCCACGCATCCCCCTCCTCGGCACGGGACATAACCCAGCTGAGCAGGTCGCCTGCATACCCTCCCGTAACCTCACGGTCGGGGTTCGGCATGGCAACGGGACGTAGAGCAAGTGCATCGCATACTTGGCGCACCGTCATTTGCTTTCTCCTTCCTCCTTGGCGGCACGCAGGCGAATCAGACAATCGCCAAGCTCCGCCTCTCCCGCAATAATGTCCTCGGCCAATGCGTGGCAGTTAGGCGCACCGCAGGAGCCGCAATCCAAGTGCGGAAGCTGCTTGTATATCTCCTCTATGGCAGACATTTTGGCAATCGCACTCTTGCGGTCCGTTTGAATATGTTGGGAATCGGTCTCCTCTACCCTCTTGTCAAGCAAAAGCTCAGGAGGAATGACACAGGAGAACAGATCGATCTGATTGCGGGACACGGGTAAAAACTTTCGCAGGGAACGGAAGCGTGCTGCGGCAACGTACGGATTTTCCACCGTCAGCGTTCCGCCTACACAACCGCCCGTGCAGGCATTCAGCTCGATAAAATCAAGATCTCGGATCGAACCGTTGTCCAGCTGATCCAGCACCTTAATGCAATTTTCAATACCGTCGGCGGCAAGATACTTTTCCGAAAGCAGTGAGGTCGCCTCTCCGCCGCTGTTCGCCCAATTGAGTCCGATAATGCCCGAACGGGAAATGGTTTGCGGCATCTTGATCTCACGCCTCTTGGCACGGATCTTGAAATACATGTCACTGATGGCGAGCGCACCGTTCACGGCGCTGTGGTCGACACCGATGGGGTTTCGTATGTAGCTGACCTTAGCGGGACAGGGCGTGATAAACAGCACACAAATGTCGCTGTCGGTAAGCTCGGGATAAGCGGCGAGCGCCTCCTCACGGGCGATACGTGCCGCATACTCAATAGGGGGAAGAATGGGCAGCAGGTTGTCGCACAGATACGGGAAACGCAGCGTGATCATTCTCACGATGGCGGGGCACGCCGAGCTGATCACGGGGCGGGCAATATCCTGCCGCTTCATATACATTCTCGTATAGGCGGTAACAAGCTCTGCCGCACGGGAGACCTCAAACACCTGATCGAAGCCGCACTCAAGGAGTGCCGTTAGGATCTCGTCCAGATCCTCCACGTCCTCAAACTGCCCAAAGAGGGCGGGAGCGGGCAAAGCGATCTTAAATTTGTAAGAGGCAAAATCCTCCAATTTATCAAAGGTGGCCTTTTTGGCCTGATACGGGCATTGGCGAATGCATTCGCCGCAATCGATACACAGCTCCTCACGGATCACTGCATGACCGTCTCGCACACGAATGGCCTCTGTGGGGCATCGCTTGATACAATTCGTACAGCCCTTACATTTGGAAATATCCAAAGTCACAGAATGCTTTTTGATGGACATAACGCCCTCCTTACCGTAACGGTCACACGTTGACCGTCATCGTCACTGTTGTTCCAACTCCGATCTCGGATTCGATTTTCATATCGTCGGTATATCTCTTCATATTGGGCAAGCCCATGCCTGCGCCAAAGCCGAGCGAGCGGATATTGTCGGGGGCTGTGGAAAAGCCCTCCTGCATGGCAAGCTCAATATTGGGAATACCGGGGCCCTTATCTGCCAGAATGATCTCAATGCGATCGCAGTATACGTTGACGTCGGCCGTGCCACCGTCAGCGTGAATGACCATGTTGATCTCCCCCTCATACATGGCAACCGAAACACGGCGAATGATCTCAGGGGAGAACTCCATCTGGCGGAGCATCTTCTTGATCATCACCGAGGCCTCACCCGCAGAGGTAAAGCTATCGCCGTCAATGTCAAAATGAAAATTCACAAAATCAGGCATGAGCGAGGTCACCTCCCGAAAGCCCTGCCGCATACAGCTTTCCGCATGCCACGTACATTCTTTCCTTTGAGGTCAGCACCACGATGCCTGCCTCATCAGCCAAGGAAACCACCTCGGCGGGGGGCATCTTGCCGCGCACGAACACGATACAGCGCATATCCATCATCTCTGCCGTGCGCACGACCTGTGGATTACACAAGCCGGTGATCAAAACCGCCTGCTCCTTCACAAAGGCCAAGACGTCACTCATCATATCGCACCCGCAGGCGGAATGGACGTCACCGTCCAAATGAGCTTCTCCGCACAGCACCGTTGCATCCAGCAAATCCACAATTTCTCTGATCTTCATACCTGCCTCCGTAAGGAAATGATCACAGCGCAAAGCATTGCAAGGCCTAATCATCGCATTATTAGGTATATTATACTACAAAAAAAATCTCTTGTCTATACTTTTTTACTATTTTGTCATAAAAAACGAGCCTTTTTTTCTAAAAAAAGCCACGGCTCAAGCCGCTTGGGCGAGCCGTGGGAGTATTCATCAGATCATGGATTGCCTTTCGTCTCAAGCACCGCGCAGCGGCGCAACCCCGCCAAAAGCAAAAGCCCCAGCACCGAGACGGAGATCGCCTCTCCAAGACCCACCGTCAAAGCCATGAAGGGAATTCCCTCCTCCATGCCGTAGGCATACGACAGCACGAGGGGAATGATAAGCGCATTGGAAAGCACGGGCGGCAGCGTATACCAAAAGCGTGTACGGCGAAGCCAATACGTCCCCAACGCTCCCAGCAATGTGGCCAACGTGCCAAACACCATATCCTGCCACAGCGCACCCGTCAGCAGATTAGCAACAAAGCACCCAAGGGCAAGCCCCGGGATGGCGGCCGTTGTCAGCACGGGCAGCACACACAGGGCCTCTGAAAAACGGATCTGTATGACGCCCGAGGAAAGGCCGAGGGCGGCAGAGAGCAATGTCAGCACCACGTACAGAGCGGCAATGAGAGCCGCACGGCAAACGAACAGCGTTCTTTGGCGAGATTTGGTAACGTATTCTCTTTTCATGTCTTTTCCTGCATTGTCTGCACCGACAACGCACCTTCCATAGTTTTCTTTATAGTGAGGATGGTTTCGAACTCACTGCCCTTCATTATACCGCTTACCCCTGCTTTTGTCAAGTCCCCGCCTTGATTTCGACACGCTTTTTTGTGAGCGAGCATACCATAAAGGAATGAAAGGAGGTGTCGCCATGCCACACAATAACGGCACCGTATTTGTTGCCATCGGCTCGCTCACGCAAGCCATGAGAGCGCAAGAGGCACTCTCCCGAGCCGCCATTCCCTCCACCGTCAAGAAAAGTGCCTCGGCACGTGGGCACGGCTGTGTTCACGGTGTGCAGATCAGTGCTTTGCAGGAGAATAACGCCATGCAGGTGCTGTATGCCCATAAGATCCACGTGCGTGAGCGCATTTCGGAATGAGGTGACGCCATTGACCGTTTATCTTGACAATGCCGCCACCAGCTTTCCAAAGCCGCAGAGCGTGGTAGATGCCGTACAGCGGTGCATGATACGGGATGGGGGCAACCCGGGGCGTGGGTCGCATGCGCTGTCCGCAGCGGCGGCACGCACCGTGTATGCCTGCCGTGAGGAGCTTTGCTCTCTGTTTGATGTCTCCTCGCCCGAGCAGGTCTGCTTCACGCTCAATACCACCTCAGCCATCAATACCCTCGTGAAGGGGGTTCTTCGAAGGGGCGATCACGTGCTGATCTCGGACCTTGAGCATAACGCCGTGTGGCGTCCGCTCCATAAGCTTTGCAGAGAGGGGCTTATCACGCTTGACGTTTTCAGAAGCTATGCGTGCGACGCCGAGAGGAATGACGAGGCCATTCTCCGCGACATTCGGCGCAAGCTCCGCCCCAATACCAAAATGATCCTCTGCACCGCCCTCTCCAATCTCTGCGGTGTCACCCTGCCCCTGCGGCGCATCGGCACGCTTTGCCAACGCCACGGCATTTTGTTTGCCGTGGATGCGGCACAGGGGGCGGGACACCTGACTCTCTCCCTTGCGAAGGATCACATCGATGCTTTGTGCCTGCCCGCCCATAAGGGGCTGTACGGCCCGCAGGGCTGTGGAGTATTGCTGTTGCGGGAGGGACTGACGCCTGATACGCTCATCGAGGGCGGAAACGGCATGGATTCTCTTAGCCCCAATATGTCCGATTCCCTGCCCGAACGCATGGAGGCGGGGACGCTTCCCGTTCCCGCCATCGCAGGGCTTTGCGAGGGCATTCGAGCCGTAAAGCGTATCGGCATAGAGGCGCTTTCTGCCCATGAGGCGTACCTGCATCAGGTAGCCCGTGACCGTCTTGCCTGCTTTCGGGGGCTTACGGTGTATGCCCCACACGCCTGCGGCCCCTGCCTCTTGTTTTCCGTTGCCGACCGTCCCTCGGAGGAGATATGCGCCCTCCTGAACGAATACGGCATCTGTGCCAGAGGCGGCTTTCACTGCGCCGCCCTCGCCCACAAAACGCTTGGCACACCGCAGGGTGGCGCCGTGCGCCTAAGCTTTGGCATGTATAACCGACCCCGTGACCTTGAGTACGTCTACCGTGCCCTGTCCTCGGTATGTCAGCACGTCATATAAGACCTACAAAGGGCTGTCTCAAATGCAAATTTGAGACAGCCCCTTTTGTTTTGTCTTAACAACCACCAGCAGTGCTGGTGGTTGTTAAGACAAAACGGCCCGATCGGCAAAGCCGATCGGGCAAGTAGGTTCAGCAACCGCCGCAGCAGAAAATCAGCAGCAGGGCAATGATGATAATCCATACCCAGTTGTCGTCAAACAGGTTGCAAAGGCAGTTATTCATAGTCGAGACCTCCGAATGAAAGTTGAAAGGGTTTCCCTTTCTCACTACCATCATATGAGGCTCACGTCATTTGTGTGTCAGCAAATTGTATCGTTCAGCGCAACCACAGCACCCGTCTTGTCGGACAGGAAGGCCGCCTCCATAATTTTCATCACACGCATCAGCTGAGGCTGGGTCACGATCTGCTCTGCCTTACCCTGCACGGCCAGGCAGAAGTTGCGGTAAAAGTCATGCACGTCGGACTCGGGACGCTCGATCTTGCTCTCTGTGATGGTCTTTTCGTCACGGGGGGCCATGGTCTTGGTCAGTCCTGCCGCCGTCACCACGGGGATCACATCCTTCTCGTCCCAGTTCTTACAGCATACCACACGGCATTCCTCACGCCAATCGTTGACCATGGCGCTTCCGTTGGTCCCCGTCATATAAAAGCGGGGCATGGAGATAAAGTGCGAGGTTCCAACCTCAATGCGTCCCACGCATCCGCCCTCAAAGAACAGATCAAGCTTAAAGCCGTCGTCTACCTCATAATTGGTGATATGCTCAAAGCGGCAGCTCAGCTTCTCCACCCGTCTGTCATACACGATGCCCAGCATCTGGTCGATCAGGTGAACGCCCCAGTCAAGCAGCATGCCGCCGCCAAACTCCTTGTGTCCTCTCCAGTCCCCGGGAATTCCCCGAGAGCCTTGTATGCGTGATTCCACGCCGAACACCTCACCAAGCTCGCCCGAGGCATACGCCTTCTTCATCATCAGATAATCGGGATCCCAACGGCGGTTTTGATGGGTGGTGAACAACCGCCCGTACTTCTTCGAGGCATCAAAGATCTCCTGCAGGTCCTCGCTTGAAAGCGTGACGGGCTTTTCCGAAATGACGTGCTTGCCTGCCGCCATCGCTTGAATGGCCAGGGGCTTGTGAAGCTGATTGGGCGTGGCGATGGTGACAATGCTTACCGTCTCATCCGCCAACAGCTCTTCAACGGATGCATAAACGCCAATGCCGTTTTCACGTGCCAGCGCGCATCTTTCGGGCTTGATGTCGTATATACCCGTCAGCGTCGCAACGTCGCTTGCCAGCAAATGTCTTGCGTGCCAGCTTCCCATTCCACCGTATCCGATTATGGCAATATTTGTCTTATTTTCCATACGCTTTCACAGCCACCGAGGCGGCAACTCCTTTTTTGTTCGGATTGCAGGCAGGGCTTGCCTGCTCCACATCCTAATTATAAGACAAATCTGCTTGTATTTCAAGACATAAACCAAAAATCATCAGACAAATATTGCTGTTTTTTTACTTTGATCTTGCATGGCCTCTGCCCCTGCTCTTGGGAATGCCCATCATACCGCCCACAATGCCAAAGCCCACCATCAGGACACGGAGCAGGATGGAGAAAAGCACACCCGATGCGGTGTGAAGCGAGGGTGCGGTGAAAGCAAGCGCACTGAACGTCAGCATCAGGATCAAGCCGCACACACCGCCGCACAAAAAACTCTCGCCACGGCGGCAGCGTGCGGCAACAAGCCCGCCGACAAGAGCGCACAGGCAATTCAGGACGGGCGCCATGGGCGCTATCATGCGGTTGGGATCGGAATCGGCATATGCCACCGCACTCCCAAGCAGCAGAAGCACACCCGCCGATGCAAGCCCCGCCAGCACTCCAAACGCAATGCTGCGCACCCTGCCGCTCGCCGTGCTTTGCTTTGCCCTTTTCCCCATATGACTGCCTCGCGGTCTTGGCGAGGCTAAGCGTTTTCTTTCGTTCATATCCGCCTCCGCAGTTTTTTTCTATTCTATGCGAGTTCTTTGCCGATCATGCCAAAACTTTGCCCTTGACAGATCCCGCCCCAAAATATATAATAATCATAAAGGTTATTGTATTGCGGAGATGCTATGAAACAAAACAACGAACTGGACGTTATCGTCTCTCCCCTTCTCGCTTGGCTGACAACGCACCGCCGCCCCCTTCCGTGGCGGCAGTCGCCCACTCCCTACCACGTGTGGATATCCGAGATCATGCTCCAGCAAACGAGAATTGAGGCGGTCATTCCTTATTACGAACGATTTATACGGGAGCTTCCCGACGTGAAGGCTCTTGCCTCGGTGGACGACGAGCGTCTGATGAAGCTGTGGCAGGGGCTTGGCTATTACAGCCGTGCACGCAATCTCAAAAAGGCGGC
>SVTU01000043.1 GCA_015063655.1 Oscillospiraceae bacterium | reverse complement strand
CGGGTCTTGTGCTGGGATATATCTATCTGCGCACCCGCTCAATATGGTACGGCGTGATCGTGCATTTTGCGAACAATCTGATGTCTGTTGCGGATACGGTCATTGCGTCCAATTGGGAGGAGCAGTCCGCCGGCATGATCAGCGGCGTGATTTATCTGTGTATCTTTGTGCTTGGCGTTGTATCTGTCGTATGTCTTTTGCTTCTTGATGAGCGCAAGCGGAAGAATAAATTCAAAAACGGAAGCTTTGGCGTGATCCTTGAGCCGCACGATGGCTATATGCGCTATCCTGTGTCAGAGGAGCGCACCGTGCGCCTCTTTTGGACACCCACGATGCTCGTGTTCGGTGTGCTGTGCGCATGCCTGATTGCATCCTCTGTGGCCATTACGAGCCTGCTTGATCTGATCGTTCGATTGCTGGATTTGGGGGGCATGTTCCTATGATCGAAGAGAGCGATGCTGTTTGGATGGAAAAAGCCCTTTGCCTGGCACGCCGTGCGGCAGAGGAGGGAGAGGTCCCCGTTGGGGCCGTTGTGGTGAAGGACGGAGAGATCATTGGCGAAGGGTATAACCGCTGTGAGGCCGAGGGGTGCGCTATGGCGCACGCCGAGATGATTGCCCTGCATAGGGCTTCCGAGAGGCTTGGAACGTGGCGGCTTGACTGCTGTGAGCTTTATGTGACCATGGAGCCTTGCCCTATGTGTGCGGGGGCGATCGTGCATTCCCGCATTCGGCGTGTGGTATACGGTGCGCCCGACGAGCGGGCGGGGGCGTTCGGAAGCGTGCTTCAGCTTAACGCCTACCCCTTTCACAGAGCCGTTCTTCTTGACGGCGGCTTGCTTGCCGACGAGAGCCGCAGCCTGCTGCAAGGTTTTTTTGCCGAGAGACGGCACACCACGTAAGATATCAAAAAAGAGAACATTTCGGTAAAACCGATTTGTTCTCTTTTTTGAATGATTAACCGTACAGCTCCTTAGCGAGCCTCAGGCTCTCAAGCGGCGGTAGCAGAGGCTTGTACTCAAGGCCAAGTGCCCCCCTGTAGCCTGCCTTGTCAATGGCACGAATGATCACACGGTAGTCATTTTCTCCGTACTGTAGCTCGTTTCTGCCGGGGTGGCCTGCGCCGTGCAGGTGGGCGATGCAATCCAGATTTTGTGTGACGTTCGGTATGATGTTGCCCTCCATGATCTGCTGATGATAGATGTCGTATATCACCTTGACGTTGGGGTGATTGACCTCGCGAACGATCTCAAAGCCCTCAATCGATGACCACAGATAGTATTCGGGGTGATTGACGTAAGTATTGAGTGGCTCTATCATCATGGTAACGCCGTACTCCGAAAGGAAGGGGCATGCGGCACGCAGGCCCTCTACGATGGAGGCGTGCTGTTCGGCACGGGGGGCGCCCGTATCCTTGCCGACCTGCGTGATCAAACGCTTCACACCAAGCTTCCGTGCGGCGACACAGCTTTCACGTACTCCCTCCACCCATTGGTTGCGAAGCTCCGGCTCGGTGAGGTGAAAATCGGTGGTGCACATGCTCAAAAGCTCCACGCCCGTTTCGTCCAGCGTTTTCTTGACCGCCTCAAGGTCAAGATCCCTCCAATTGTAGGTCTCAACGGCATCGTAGCCGAGAGCGGCGACCTCTCTGATCGCCTCGCAAAAATCAACCCCTTTGAAAAAGCAGGGGATAGGCACACACAGTCTCATGGCAGTATTCTCCTTAATTTAGGCTTGTTCTTTCATACGGCCAAGCAATCATTCCATTTTTGTCTTTACAACTCGGCCGTTCTATGGTATTATTATATTGCATTTTGAACAGAAAATCAATAGCTAATCTAAAAAAGGAGTATAACGATCTTGCATTCCTTTATTGAAATACATAACAAAACGTATGCGGCACTGCCGTTTATCCTCCATTCCATCGGAAGAACGCCGAGGCAGTCGCCCATCTTGCGCCCGAGCGGCTGTATGGCACATCATCTTATATGGGTAACGGACGGTTGCGGTCTGTTCGCTTTTGACGGAAAAGAATACCGTATCGGTGTCGGTGAGGGCTTGTTTATCCGTGCGAACGTACCGCATGAATACCGTGCGCAGGATACCGCCTTTTCTACGGCGTGGGTCACGTTTTTGATGAACGATGACTTTTTTTCCTGCCTCGGCCTTGAGGATCATTTTTCCTTTTCCGTCTCTCCGTCCTTTCTGTCTGATTATGAACAGCTTCATGAGAACGTGAATAGCCTGACACCGCTTTTGCGTTCTGCCAAGGGGTATGCTCTTTTGACAGAGCTTTTGTCGAGCCTTCTGTCCGAGCGAGACAGTCTGTCAGACCGCACCTGTCATCTGCTGGAGAGCCGCTATGCCGACTCTCTGTCACTTGACGACGTGGCGAGGGCGTTGCATATGGATAAATATGCGCTGTGCCGTCAGTTCAAAAAAGAAAAGGGAAGAACCGTGATGGAGGAGCTGCATGCCATTCGCATACAAAAGGCCAAGCATCTTCTTCGTTACAGCACCGAGCCAATACAGGTCATCGGTCAGCAATGCGGCTTTGAAAGCGCAAGCTATTTTGTTAAACGATTCCGCAGCTTGGTCGGCTGTACCCCGACGGCATACAGAAGCATGAAGCAGTAAGACGATAGGTTTTTTGGCGGGATCATCGCAGAAAAATGCAACAAAAAATTGACACGGTCTGTTGAATATGGTACAATATAAGGAACAACTGTATGTGAGGTAAAAGCATGGAGCAAAGCAAGGCGATCAGAATGAAAATACTGTCCTGCCGATATGACGTGGAGGAGGCCTTTTTCTCCTCTTTTTCGGATACGGACGAGGAAATAGAAGGCGAGCAGTCCTTCGATGAGGAGGACAATATTGAGCTGTACACCGAGGGAACGATGACGGTGAGTGACGGGTGTGTTACGCTCTCCTACGAGGAAACCGAGCTTACGGGCATGGAGGGCTCTGAGACGGTGGTGTCCTTTTCCGTGTCCGATCCCGGGCTTGTGAGCATGTACCGAAGTGGCAGTGTGTCTACCACGCTAGTGTTTGAGAGGGGCAAGCGTCATCACTGCATCTACCAAACGCCTATCATGCCGTTTGAGATCGGCGTGCGCACCTATGCCGTAGACAACCGTATCCTCACAGAGGGTACACTCTTTTTAGACTACGTGGTGGAGATACGGGGAGCAAAGGCCGAGAGAACGCATTTTACGCTGAGGATACTGTGAGGTCATGTCCGTATGAAATTTCTGTTATCGTACTTAAAGTCGTATAAATGGTTCATCACGGTTGCCCTGATCATCAAAACGGCAGGCACGCTTGTCGAGCTTGCTATCCCGTATATCCTCAGTCATATTTTGGATAACGTTGTCCCTACGGGGCAGGTGCGCTTGGTGGTGCTATTCGGTGCTTGCATGCTTGCTTGTGCAACGCTTGCGCTCCTCGGCAACGTGATCGCTAACCGTATGGCGGCAAGGGTGGCACGCAATACCTCTTACCGTGTGCGGCACGATCTGTTTGAAAGAATTCTGTTGCTCAGTCCCGCCCAGATCGATGCGTTCACCGTGCCGAGCTTAGAGTCTCGCCTGACCTCGGATACCTACAACGTACACCATTTCGTGGGCATGAGCATGCGCATGGGCGTTAGAGCGCCTATGCTCCTGACGGGCGGACTGATCGTCACACTGTTGCTTGACCGCAATCTGACGCTGGTGATGGTGGCCGTTCTCCCCTTTATCTTTATCACCGTATACGGCATCACGAGGCGAGGCATACCGCTGTTTCGCAAGAGCCAAGGCTCGGTTGATGCCATGGTGCGTGTGGTGCGTGAGGATGCGCAGGGCATCCGCGTGATCAAGGCTCTTTCCAAGATCGATTACGAGACGGAGAAATACGACAAAGCCAACCGTCGCCTTGTTGAGGACGAGCAGAGGGCCAGCATCACCATGGCAGGATCGAACCCGCTTGTGACCTTCTTTTTGAATTTCGGACTGTGCATGGTTATTCTCGTGGGTGCTTTTCTTGTTAACCGAGATCTGACACAGCCGGGCAAGATCATTGCCTTTATTCAGTATTTTACCATGATGTCCATGGCGATGCTTGGCATCACAAGGATCTTTGTTCAGTATTCCAAGTGTGCGGCCTCAGCGGGACGTATTGCCGAGGTCATACGGACGGAGGAGGATCTTCGGGTAGCCGAGCAGGGGGCGTATCCCCGCCGCAGCGGAGAACCGTTTTTGGTGTTTGACGACGTATCCTTCTCGTATCTTGGTAAGAAGGACAACCTGTCGCATATCTCTCTTACCCTCGAAAAGGGTGAGAGCCTTGGCGTGATCGGGGCTACGGGCAGCGGAAAGACTACGCTGTGCGCTCTTCTTATGAGGTTTTATGACGTAAGAGAGGGCGGCATCCGCCTTGACGGTCAGGATATCCGATGTATGTCCCACGAGGAGCTGAATACCCGCTTTGGCGTGGTGATGCAGAACGATTTTATATATGCCGATACCGTTATGGAGAACATTCGCTTCGGTCGGGATATTTCCGACGAGGCGGTATACCGTGCCGCCCGCATGGCGCAGGCCTCGGAGTTTATTGAGCAGCTTGAGGACGGCTATAACCATATGCTTACGTCTAAGGGAACCAACGTCAGTGGTGGGCAAAAGCAACGCATTCTCATTGCCCGTGCGCTGGCAGGCAGCCCTGAGCTTCTGATTCTCGATGATGCCTCCTCTGCCTTGGATTACAAAACGGATGCCAGATTACGCAGGGCGATCAGAGAGGATTTGGAGGAAACCACGCTGATCGTGGTGGCACAGCGTGTCAGCTCGGTCATGTCCTGTCGCAAGATACTGGTATTGGAGGAGGGCAGAGCCGTGGCATGTGGTACGCATGAGGAGCTTCTCGCCACTTGTGATATTTACCGTGAGATCAGCGAGTCACAGATGGGAGGTGCTATCCTTGAATAACATGAAGGGTGCGCCCATGAACAAGCGTGATAAAAGCGCAGGCTACCAGGTGCAGGATAAGAAAACGAGGCAAGCTGTGCTTCGGCGTGTGGCAGGCTACCTGATGACACATAAGCCCACGGTGCTTCTGTGCTTCTTGATGATGCTCGTCTCCAACGTATTGGCACTCGTAGCTCCCAAGCTTTCGCAAAGGGCGATCGATGCCATCATTGCGGGAAAGGGAGCCGTGGATTTTCCCAAGGTCTATCTGTACGTAGGCCTGATGCTTGCGTTTTATGCGCTTTCAGCGCTTTTGTCGTATCTTTTGGCGGTGCTGATGGTGAGGCTGAGCCAAAAGATCGTATATCGCATGAGAAAGCAGGTGTTCGACCATCTACTCACCTTGCCCGTTGGGTATTTTGACACCCACGCCACGGGTGAGATCATCAGCCGTATTTCCTATGATATCGATACGGTGAATGCCTCGCTCTCGCATGATCTGCTTCAGATCTGTGCCAGCACCGTCACCGTTGTCGGATCACTGGCTATGATGGCTTCAATCTCTCCCGTTCTGCTTTCGGTATTTGTGATCACCGTTCCCATTTCGATCCTCTATACGAGGCACCGCTCCAAGCGTGTGCGTCCGCTCTTCCGTCGCCGCTCACAGAAGCTTGGCGAGCTGAACGGGTATGCCGAGGAGATGCTGTCGGGGCAGAAGAGCATTCGGGCCTACCACCGAGAGAAGGTGATCGTGGAGCGCTTTAACAAGCGCAACACCGAGGCGGTGGATGCCTACTATGCCTCTGAGCATTACAATGCCGTTGTCGGTCCTACCGTCAACTTTATCAACAATCTTTCCTTGTCCCTTGTGGCGATGCTTGGCGGTATCTTCTTTTTGTTCCACACCATGAACGCACAGGGCATGGCCTCCGTTCCCGTTGTCTTTACCGTCTCTCTTGGCGGTATCTCGGCGTTCGTTCAGTATTCCCGAAAGTTTGCAGGGCCGATCAATGAATTTGCCAATATCGTCAGCGAGCTGCAGTCTGCCTGCGCCGCCGCCGAAAAGGTCTTTGCGGTGATCGATGAAGCACCCGAAACGCCCGATGCTGAGAATGCCGAGGTGCTTTCTACCGTAGAGGGCAGTGTCAAGCTTGACCACGTTCGCTTTGGCTACGTAGAGGGTAAAACGGTGATCAAGGATCTGTCGCTTGACGTCAAGCGGGGCAACCTGATTGCCATTGTCGGGCCCACGGGGGCGGGGAAGACCACCATTATCAATCTGCTGATGCGCTTTTACGATGCCCAAGACGGACAGATATTGGTGGACGGCAAGCCCATGCAGGGGCTTACGAGAAGAAGCCTGCGCAAGGCCTATACCATGGTACTGCAGGAAACGTGGCTCTTTCACGGCACGATCTATGAAAATATCACCTACGGACGAGAGGGCGCAACACGTGAGGAGGTGGAGGCAGCCGCCAGAATGGCGCATATCCATTCCTATATCGAGGCCTTGCCCGATGGGTATGACACGGTACTTTCCGATGACGGCGTCAATATCTCCAAGGGGCATAAGCAGCTACTGACCATCGCCCGTGCCATGCTGGCCGATGCGCCTATGCTGATTTTGGACGAGGCGACCTCAAACGTGGATTCCCGAACCGAGCAACGTATTCAGCAGGCTATGTACCGCTTGATGGAGGGACGCACCTGCTTTGTGATCGCCCACCGTCTGTCTACCGTTCAGAACGCCGATACCATTCTTGTGGTGAAGGACGGAAACGTCATCGAGCAGGGCAACCATGATGCGCTGATGGCGCAAAAGGGCTTTTATTATTCCTTGTACCACGCTCAATTTGAATAACGGGAGGGGCCGTCTCAAGATAACACTTGAGACGGCCTTTGCTTTATTGCTTGATCTGCTTGTCGATGGTTTCGAACAAGGTTGCGCGGTCCTCCTGCGACAGGATGGCGTAGACGGCATAGGAGCCAAGCACTCTTGCCTCTGCTTCCTCAAGCTTTGCGACCTCTCTTGGTGCATAGGTCTGCAAAAAAGAGAGCTGCGTGCTGCGCATATCGTTAAGATACGAGTCGATGGCAGACTTCATCAGCTTAGCGCCCTCCTCGTCCGCCATGCGGAAGATGCCGAATTCGCCCACGTCCTCGGCGGTGACGGAATAGGCTATATAAAAGTCTGTCGGATTATCGCTGACGGGGAAGTAGGCGGAGACGTAGTCTTGGCCGTACAGAGCATAGTCATCGGGAGACGGAAGGGCGGACAGCACAGCAGAGCCGAGTGCTTCCGAGGGGACGCTGTCGGTATAGGACACACCGCAGGCTGTGGAGAGCCATAGGGCGGTGAGCAACAAAAGCAGAAGAATACGCTTCATGATACCTCCTTCTACCCATGCGCCTCTTGCAGGGGATGGGCGTGTGTGCGGATATAGCGCAGCATGACCTCATAGCCACGAACGGAGAGGTGATAGCCGTCACCGTTTTGGTAGTCCTCGTACAGATAGCCGTTTTCGTCTGTCAGCACCTCGGCGGAATTGAGAAAGCTTGTGCCTGTGCTTTGACTGATCCGCTCAATCCAGGTGTTGATGGTGCGAAGCCTTTCGTTCAACTCAGCGGCACTCACCGAATAATGCGACATATCCATGCTGATGGCAACGGGCGGGCATGACTGAAGCAGAATGACGGTATTGGGAGACGCCTCCTTCATGTTTTGGATGAGCGATGTATACACGTATGCGTACCGCTCCTCACCGGCCGCCGCATTTTGCACAGCGCCGTTCAGCCCAAAGGTCAGCAAAAGATACCGTGGCTTGATAGCCCGAACCGCATCGTACAGAGATACCAATTCTCCCGTATAAGGCTGAATGACACGGACGCGGGGCGTGTCCATGCCAAGATTGACCGTCCCCGAGGGCGTGCGCAGGACCTGCTTGGTTTCCGCTCCGCCAGACAGCACGCCCCTTGAGACCATGTGCGCCGTTGTGGATTCGCCAAAAAAAAGAATACTGTCAACGTATTCCTTTCCCGCATCCTCGGTGGGGCTGAGAACGCAGGAGCGTTCGACCGCCTCGAGGGGCTCTGTGTCCGCCACCGCCGCCGTTTGCCGACAGCAGACAAAAAGCGGAAGAGAGAGGGAGAGAATCGTTAACAGTATTCTGTGCTTCATTTTTCGGGACTCCTTTTGTGGTATGTATCCGAAAAACGAAAGAGTATGTCAGGCTCAGTGCTTGCCCTTGAACTGCTTTTGATAAGCGGCCTCCTTGTCGGCAAGACGGCTGTAGCGTGAGCGGAAGATCGAGGCAATGCCGAGAATGACGAGATAGATGACCGTGTAGATGACCGAGGCAACCAGATAAAAGGAGGGCGTTGTTCCCATGGGAAGAACAAAGGTGGCAAGAAGAGCGGCCAGGGTGACGACGTAGTGAATGGCCGTTCTCAGAACACCGTTCATGTTAGGAATGCGCAGAACCACTCCCGCCCCTGCTACCAAGAGAGAGAAGAGCAGAAACATCAAGGATTTTGCTGCTTCAATGAGAATGGTACCCGTTCCCGCATGGACAAGGCACATCAAAAGGGCGTATGCCCCCATTACGACCGTATACCAAACACACGTATGGATCAGTATCTTTTTTATCAAGGACTTGGCAGTCATATGCATGCTCCTTTACTATCATTGCCAATATTGTAGCATATATTCGTTCAAATGTCAATCCTTTGGCCGTGTGTTTTTCTTGTGTGAATATATGACAAAAATATTCATGATTTAGTTGACAATGATGAGTAATTGTATTATAATGTATAGTATGGAGTTTTATGCTCTGTCTGCGTTGTATTATTTTTTCAAACAGTGAAAGGGCTCTGTAGACCGTTCTTCGGTATACGGAGGGCAAAGGACCATGACGAGAAGAGAAGCAAGAGAAGCCGTATTTGAGCTATTGTTTGAAATGGAATTTCGGGGCGGTGAGACGGCAGAGGAGATCTATGCCACCTCGGCAGAGAATCGGGAGCTTCCCGATGACGGGTACGTGAAAACGGCATATTTCACCGTTTGCGAGCAGCTTAGTCAGATCGATGACATGATTGGCGAGCATGCGCACGGCTGGAAGACAAGCCGTATGTCCCGTGTCTCCCGTGCCATATTGCGCATCGGTGTATACGAGCTGATGTTTAAGGAGGATATCCCCGCTAACGTTACCATTAACGAGGCTGTGGAGCTTGCTAAAAAATATGATGACGAAAAGGCGCGTCCCTTTATTAACGGAGTGCTCAACTCCGTGAAGAACGCCTTGCAGAAGGCATGAGCAAGCAGCCTTGCTTTATCGGGGTCGATACCAGCAATTATACCACGTCTGTCGCCGCCTGCACGCTTGATGGGGAGGTCATCGGCAATTTCCGCCGTTTGCTGCCCGTCAAGGAGGGTGAATGCGGGCTTCGTCAATCGGATGCCGTGTTTGCGCACGTCAAGCAGCTACCCATGCTGCTTGATGAGCTTGACGCACTGCTGGACGGGGTCTATGAGCCGATCGGTGTGGGCGTGTCTACCCGTCCTCGCCGTGTGGAAGGCTCGTACATGCCTTGCTTTCTGGCGGGCGTTAGTGCTTCGCATGCGCTGACGGCTGGCAGGGGGATCCCTCTTTACGAATTTTCTCACCAAGAGGGGCATGTGATGGCGGCGGCCTATTCATCGGGCTGTATGCACGTGCTGTTCCAAACGCCCTTTCTCGCCTTTCACGTATCGGGCGGAACGACCGAGGCGTTGCTTGTTAAGCCTTTGCAGGATGGCTTTGACATAAGCCTTGCGGGCGGTACGGCCGACCTCAATGCAGGACAGGCGATCGACCGAGTGGGCGTGCATCTCGGCTTGCCCTTTCCTTGCGGCGTCGCCATGGAGCAGCTTGCCTCAGGCTATCAAGGACGCCTCGAAAAGAAGCCCGTTTGCGTAAGAGATGGTTTTTGCCATCTGTCGGGGCTTGAGAATATGGCCAAGGAGCTGTATGCCAAAACGCAGGACAAGCAGGCAACCTCGGCCTTTGTGTTTGATTTTATCTGCCGATCTCTTTTGGAGCTTCGGCGTCAGATATTTGACAGACACGGGACGTATCCCGTGCTGTATGCGGGGGGCGTCATGTCTAACCGCTTGATGCGTGGGGCTCTCGGTAAGGGCGCTTGCGCTTACTTTGCCGAGGCGGGCTTTTCCTCGGACAATGCGGCAGGCATCGCCCTGCTTGCCCGCCGTCGGTATCTTGGTGATATGCAAAAAAAGGAGCAAGGCAGTGAGTGAAGCGGTTGCGATCAGCGTAACACAATTGAATGCCTATATGAAGGCCTTGGTGGAGCAGGACGCTCTGCTGTCCGAGGTGTGCGTGCGGGGAGAGATATCCAATTGCAAGCATCACTCGGCAGGGCATTTCTATTTTTCGCTTAAGGATAGCGATGCGGCAGTCAGCGCCGTGATGTTTCGAGGCAATGCCTCAAGGCTTACCTTTGTGCCCAAGGACGGAACTAAGGTCGTGGCCTACGGCAGGATAAGCATTTATGAAAAGACGGGGCAGTACCAGATATACGTGTCCGCTATGCAGGAGGACGGCGTTGGCGACCTTTACCGTGCGTATGAGGCACTGAAGCGTAGGCTTGAGGCCGAGGGGCTGTTTGCCCCCGAGCGAAAAAAGCCCTTGCCCGCCATGCCAAGGCGCATCGGTATCATCACCTCTCCCACGGGGGCGGCCATACGGGATATGCTTCACGTGACGGGGCGGCGCTTTTTGCTTGCGGATATCCTTCTGTATCCCGCTCTTGTGCAGGGAGCAGAGGCGCCCATGAGCCTGTGCCGAGGCTTAGAATACTTTAATGTTGAGAATAACGTTGACGTTATCATCATCGGCAGGGGCGGAGGGTCGATCGAGGATCTGTGGT
>SVTU01000042.1 GCA_015063655.1 Oscillospiraceae bacterium | reverse complement strand
ACTCCGCCGTGCTTGCCGTGATGGCACAGCGAGTCTACGGGGTCATCGGTGGTGCAGATGATCTCCACGCCAAACAAATGAAGAAGCTTGTGAACGGAGAGCGAGGAGAGCTTTTCTGAGGCCTCCTCATAGATACGCTCAGCCGATTCGGCGCACAGAGGCTCGTGAATATCAAAAATTTGAGAAAGCTCCATGTGCGTCCAATAGTAGAGCGGATTGCCGATCAGCTGGGGCAGGATCTCGGCATACTTGATGAACTTGTCATGAAAGGACGCATCCCCCGTGATATACCGCTCGTCTACGCCGCACATTCTCATGGCACGCCATTTGTAATGGTCGCCCGAGAGCCAGAACTCGCCGATATCGCCAAAGGCAGCGTCCTCGGCGATCATAGCGGGATTTAGGTGGCAGTGGTAGTCCACAATGGGCAGAGAGGAAACCTGTTCGTAAAGCTTGCATGCTTCCTCGGAGTGAAGCAAAACCTTTTTGTTAAAAAACGTACTCATATTTTCACCTCATAAGGAAATAGAATGACCTTGGCTTCGGTAGGCGGCAAGGATCAGGCGGACCACACGTGCCCCTTCTTTACCATCGATCTCAAAGTGTCTGCCGGTGGCGATGCAATCGTAAAAATCTTGGATCAGGGCAACGTGTCCCTTGCCATAGCAGGGCTTGCCGTAGACCTCCTTGGTTTCGGCGGGCAGATCGGTATATTCACCGTCGATCAGCACGGCATGGGGAAGCAGGGTGACGGTATGCTTGTCCTCGGTTGTAAGGGTTACGTAAACAGGGAAGGAATGCGGCGCACCGTTGGTGGCATAGAAGGTAAAACCCGACTTGCCTTGGCACAGTAAAGTAGCGGTGTCCTCGACCTCAATAGAATCCGCAAGCGTGAGGTTGCAGATGCTGGCCGTGATCTGCTCGGGGTCACCTAAAAACCATAGTAAAAGATCAAGGGTATGAAGGGCTTGATTGATCAGCACGCCGCCGCCCTCGGTCTCCCATTTGCCTCGCCAAGCATCCGCCCCATAGTATTCGGCTGTGCGATGCCATGCAACGTATCCCACTCCGCCCACAAGCGATTTGTCACGCAGATATTCCTTGACAAATCGGTTTTCGGGATTGAAGCGGTTCTGATGGCAAACACCGAGCATGGCAGTGCTGCCGCGCTCTGCCTGCAGGATGCGGTCAATGTCCTCTGTGCGAATGCACATTGGCTTTTCGCACAGCACGTGAATGTTCCGCTTAAGTGCCTCGATGACCATATCGGCATGAAGATAGTGCGGCGTGCAGATATGAACCACGTCGGGCTTATGCTCGTCAAGCAAACGGATAAAGTTTGTTTCGCAAATGACGTCGCCGTAGGGGGACAGGCGGTCTGCCTGCACGTCACATACGGCATACAGCTCGCCACGCTCTCGCAGGATGCGGGCATGCTGTTTGCCGATTACACCGAGCCCGATCACAGCTGATCTCATTTGCTGCCTCCAAAGGTTCCTGCGGTGTCGGCCACGGCGTTGTCGTTGCCAACCTTCAGACGGGATACGGCACGGTGAGCGTTAAGCTCGCCGAGATATTCCTCCTCGTTCACGGGAATGGCTACAGCCTCTCCGCCACGCCAGCCCGAAAGCTCAATGGCATTCATCAGCTCAACGCCTCGGATGCCCTCAGTCCCGTCCACAAAGAATTCCTCAAGACCCAAGAGGGCATTGGCAAAGTTGTTGATGATGCCTGTGTGCTGAGGATTTTGACCATCCGTCTCCACCTCGATGATCTCCACGTCGGGCTTCTTAAAGCCCTCGGTAGCGGTTTTGCTCCATTCCTGCGTGTCGGCGGCATTGCGATAGAAGGTCAGCTTGTCGTTCTCTACGAGAAGCTTGCCTCTTGTGCCGCTGATCTCCAAGCGATTGGTGCCGGGGGCTTCGCCCGTGGTGGTGATAAACACACCCGTGGCACCGTTCTTGTAGCGGAAGTAAGCCGTGACCTCGTCCTCTACCTCGATATCATGCCATCTGCCGTATTGGCAGAAGCCGTTGACCGAGACGGGAAGCTCGCCCACGATCCACTGTACAAGGTCGATCTGGTGCGGGCACTGATTGATCAGCACGCCGCCGCCCTCGCCGGCCCACGTGGCACGCCACGAGCCGCTGTCATAATACTCCTGCGTTCTGTACCAGTTGGTGATGATCCAGTTCACACGCTGTAGCTCACCGATGTCGCCGTTTGCGATCATGTCCTTCATTTTGCGGTAAACGCAGTTGGTGCGCTGATTGAACATCATGCCGAAGTGCGCATGGCTCTTCTTGGCCACCTCGTTCATTTCTCTGACCTGCTTTGTATACACGCCGGCAGGCTTTTCGCAGATCACGCTGATGCCTCTTTGGAGGCAGTCCATCACCATACGGGGGTGATCGTAGTGAGGCACAGCCACGATCACGGCATCAACAAGACCGCTGTCGAGCATCTCGATATAATTGTCAAAATAGGTAACGTCAAGGGTAGGGATCTGAGACTTGACCGCCTCGATCTTAATGGGATTGATGTCACAAACAGCGCTCAGCACACCGTTGGTGATTTTGCCCTCGCCAAACTTCTTAACTGCATAGTTGGAGCCCTGATTGCCCACACCGATAATACCAAATCTAACCTTTTTCATATGTAAACCAAACCTTTCTTAAATGACTTATTTTATTATTTAACAAAAGCTCCGTGAGCTTCACGGTAGCCGCACTCACACAAAATGGCTTTCAGGGCTTTCACGGCCGTATCAAATGCCTCGGCATTGGAAGAAAAGACGAACTTGTTTTTCATTTTTCTGTCATCGATCGCCCCATAGCCGTCAAAGATGGCCAAGTGCGGCTCAAGGGTCAGCACGGTGTCGCCCTCGATCATATCCACAAGGCGGGCGATCTGTCCGTCGCCGCAGCCCGCAGGCACAAGCTCCTCTGTTGCTGCGATCACGTCCTTGATGTGGAAGTAGTCACAGCGGTGGTGGAAGAGGGGCAGGGTCTTGTCGGCAGGCTCTCCGCATTGCAGGAAGTTGGCGGGGTCGTAAACAAAGCGCAGCCCCTTCACGCTGTCCATAATGCGAAGCACACGCTCGGCGGTGTCGCCGTAAATATTCTTTTCGTTTTCGTGGTACAGCGTTACGCCGTATTCCTTGGCTGTATCCACCATGCGGGAAAGATTGTCAAACACTCTCATCTCGTCCTCATACGCCTTGTGGAAGCTGAACATACGGATCTTGTCCGTCCCAAGCACGTTGGCAAGCTCGCACACGTGGCGAACCGTGTCAAGGTATTCGTCCATATCCACGGAAATATCCACCTTGCCAAGGGGAGAGCCGATGCTCCACACGGCAAGTCCCTCGCTGTCAAGCGTTGAGCGAATGCCCCTGGCCTCATCCGGCGACAGCTTGCTCACGTTCACACCGTCCACGGTGCGAAGCTCGGTCAGGAATAGGTTGTTTCGGTGCATGGCATCGATCTGTTCGGCAAGCGGCTTGCCCGCTTCGTCGGTAAAAGCACATAAGCGAATCATATACGATCCTCCTTATATATGTAGTATACCATAATTATAGCATCTTTGAAAGAGAAATTTAATAACAAAAAACGCAAGAAATATTGCAATTCCTGCAAAGTTGTGCTATACTGTAAAAAAAAGAGAGGGAAGGGGGATAAAAATGACCTATAGCCACGTATGCAATCCCACGCCCAACCCCTCGTTTTACCGCAGTCACTTTCACAATGAATATGAAATACTGTATTTCTGTCAGGGGGATGCCGACTATATCATGGAGGGCTCGGTGTATCACCTAAGGCAGGGCGATCTCTTGTTCATCAAGCCCCGTATGTATCACCACGTGCTGATCCGCTCGGTCAGCACCTACGAGCGGTTTGTGATCAACTTTTCCGCCTCTGAGCTGGATGCCGTTACCGAGCATATCCCCGAGGGCCTGCAAAGAATATATAACGTGCGGGGTCATGCCTTTTTGCAGAGCTTTTTTGACGAATGGAGAAACAATAAGCGAATATATACGAAGGACGAATTGGATAGCTGGGTGCAAAGCGGTGTTAAGCAGATCTTGCTTAGCGTGTCGCATATGGAGCAGGATATGCCCATTCAGCCTGTCAAGCATAACCGTGCCTTAGAGGAAATACTCACCTACATTGAGGAAAACCCCCATGCACGTATCACGGCGGAGACATTGGCAACAAAATATTACGTCAGCACGTCATGGATCGTGCATACCTTTCAAAAGCAATTGGGGCTCACGCTGATGCAGTACGTTACCAACAAGCGCATTTTGTATGCACAGCAGCTCATCAGGGGCGGTATGTCGCCCACCGAGGCGGCAGAGTATTGCTCGTTTGACAGCTATATCACCTTTTACCGTCAGTATAAGCGGATCCTGAATAAAACCCCTAAGGAAGATAAAAAATAAATGCGAAAGCATTATGATAATAAACAATAATAATAAAAGGAGAAAAGACATGGCAAACAAGTATGCAGGCACAAAGACCGAAAAGAACCTGTGGGAGGCATTTGCAGGCGAATCGCAGGCAAGAAACAAGTATACCTATTTTGCATCTGTGGCAAAGAAGGCAGGCTACGAGCAGATCGCAGCCCTCTTCTTGAAAACGGCAGAGAACGAAAAGGAGCATGCCAAGCTTTGGTATAAGGCGCTTGGCCAGATTGGCGACACGGCAGAGAATTTGGTGCATGGCGCTGAGGGTGAAAACTATGAGTGGACTGACATGTACGATCGCATGGCAAGAGAGGCCGATGAAGAGGGCTTCCACGATCTTGCCGAGCAGTTCCGTGGCGTTGCCGCCATCGAAAAGACGCACGAGGAGCGTTACCGTGCCTTGCTTCATAACGTAGAAGCAAAGGAAGTGTTTGAGAAGAGTGGCGTTACCGTTTGGGAGTGCCGTAATTGCGGACACATCGTGATGGGCACGAAGGCACCCGAGGTCTGCCCCGTATGTAAGCATCCGCAGGCATATTTCGAGATCAGACAAGAGAATTATTGATCAATCACGTAACCCAAGGGCGCAGGCAATGTCTGCGCCCGCATTTTTAAAACTATTTCATGAACGGGAGGCTGATAGCCTCCCATACAGACGCCCATAAAATACCACCGTAGCTTTACACGAGGTATCAGCTCCCGCCCTCATAAGGAAGAGAAACATTGTTAAAACTCAAACAAACTTTCAAAACAAGGTCATTTTGAACAAAAAGAGGGAATAAAATAAATCAAAAAAGAGATAATAAAGGTTTTAATTGGCTAAAACATAAAAAAGATATGTGCAATTTGCATAAATTCTAAAAAAAGGCTTGCATTTCTGTGTTGTCTATGCTATAATGTGAACATAAATTCATCAGTTGTTCACAAAGTTGTGATAACGGTGGTCCTTGCCTTTTGGGGGAATAATGAACGGTTTTCATAAGTGGTCGACAAATCCACTTTGGAAATAAAAATTACCTTTTTAGGAGGAAAGTATGAAAAAAGTTTTGTCTCTTGTGCTGGCTTTGCTCATGGTCGTTTCGATGATGGCTGTCATCGCTTCTGCCGCAGATCCCGCACCCGCTCCCACTAATCCCGAAAAGTATGCTGAACTTCTGAAGAATGCTTCCGTATACTCGGGTACTCCCGACTATTCTTGGTACGTTGATATTGCCAAGACCAAGGCTGCTACTGCTGCTCTTGCTGCTGATGCTACGCCTGCTCTCGTTAAGGTTGCGTCCGCTGACAAGACCTACACGATCAAGACTGCTGACCAGTTCTGGGGCTTCATGGAAATCTCCAACGGTATGGCTGTTATTGATGGCGTTACCTACCCCGCATACAACACCTTTAAGGGTGAGACCATTAAGCTTGATGCTGACGTTGTAATCAACGTTGGTGATGCTGATGCTTGGTGGAAGGCTACCGAATACAGCTCTGCTAATGGCGTTGACACCATGACTAAGGTTGAGGGTCTCCATATGTGGACTCCTATCTCTCAGTCTCACGCTATGCTGAAGGTTGACAATGCTGATCCTGCAGACGGTGATCAGTACTATCACAAGAACATCAAGACCTCCTGCTTCTTCGAGGGTACCTTCGACGGACAGGGTCACGCAATTTCCGGTATCTACTCTCTCCGCGGCCGTCAGAACGGTCTGTTCGGACAGGTAACGAACGGTCACGTTAAGAACTTCAAGCTTGTTAACTCCGTATTCTATAACTATGGTAACAAGCACTCCAACAACAATGCTACTCCCGGTATTGAGAAAAACAATCAGGGTGCATCCCAGGGTGCTGGCTTGGTTGAGCGCCTTGACGGTGCAGGAACCGTTTCCGGTATCTACACTGACGCTTACTTCCGTGGCGGTTGGTGCACGGGCGGTATCGTAGCTTACCTCCAGGGTACCAATACTGTTGTTGAGGACTGCGTATTTGACGGTGTTGTTGACGGTTCTACCGGTAAGAGCGGCTTCTCCTGCGGCTTGATCATCGGTGGTGACGATAACGAAAACCAGCACTACGTTAAGAACTGTGTTGCTTCCGGTACTCTGATTCTCGGTCGTGACCTCATGTCTTGGCAGACCAACCCCGATACGAGTGCTACCGCTAAGGGTTGTGGTCTTGTTATTGGTAACCTGAAGAAGACTGCCATCTCCGATGTAACCGTTACCGGTGTTGCTCTTATTGGCGAGGGTAGAAGCGATGCTGACTTCTCTCTCATTGGTTGGGATAACAACAAGGGTGGTACTCTGAAGAACGTTCTCGTTGTTTCTGAGCAGGCTTACCCCGCAAACGCTAACACAGCTATCACGGACGAGATCGCTGGTAAGAACTACGTTGATGTAACTGTTGTTACAACTGCTGAGTACATTGCTATGGCTCAGGCTGCTGCTGACAAGGCTGCCGCTGACGCTGCTGCTGCTAAGGCTGCTGCTGACAAGGCTCTGGCTGACGAGAAGGCTGCTGCTGCTGAGGCTGCTAAGAAGGCTGCTGACGAGCTCGCTGCTGTTAAGGCTGATCTCGAGGCTGCAAAGGCTGAGGCTCCCGCTGCTGACGACAAGGCTGAGGAAGGCTGCAAGGGCGTTATCGCTGCTGGCGCTATCCTCGTAACCGTTTCCGCTCTCGGTCTCGGTGCCGTTGTTGCTAAGAAGAAAGAGGACTAATCACAATCTTGTGATTTCTCATTCAACCTAATTTCGGGTGCCACCCACGGGTGGCACCCGTTTTCTGTTAGCATAGAATGAGAGTCGAAAAAATAATTTCACAATCAATTTTAAATATGTATCTGTAGCATTTATCCGTACAAGCATTGCAGGCGTTACACACGAGGATTTTCTCAAAAATTGTAGGGACCGGCGTCCCCGACGGTCCTTTTTTTACCATGGAACGACGAAGAATAGCAAAATTGCGTTTTAATATGAAACACAAAGAAAACAAGATATTTCGGCTTTCGGACCGTCGAGGACGCCGGTCCCTACAAGCTTAGATTAGGTGTTCGCTCCGCCTGTAAACGTAACGTTTTTCTATTGTCAAAAACCGAAAAATATGCTATACTATAAAAAACGGTCAAGGAGAACGCCATGTTATACACGCTGACGCTGAATCCCTCTGTGGATATGAATATCACAACAAACGCTCTTATGGTCGATGCCACCACCAAAACACGTGAGGCGGTGTTCACACCGAGCGGAAAGGGCTTGAACGTTTCGTTCGTCCTCAAGGCGTTTGGCGTGCCAAGCACCGTGCTTGGCTTCTTCGGCGGCTTTTCGGGTGAGCATATCGTAAGGAGCTGCCATGAAGCCGATATTCCGTGCAAGCCCGTTACCATTGAGGGAACAACCCGTGTGAACGTGTTTTTGACCGATGCCGAGCATGAATATAAAATGGTCAATGAAGGTCCATGTATCACCGATGAGGATCAAGAAGCCATGCTCTCCCTTATTCAAGAGCTTGACGATATGGATGTTCTGACCGTGAACGGCAGTGCGGGGCGCAACGTGTCATTGTCCTTCTACGAGCGTCTTTTATCGATTGCCAATAGAAAGGGAGCTGACGTTATTCTGGATATCAGCTCGCCCGTTTTGCGTGATCTGCTTCGCTTTTCACCCCTTCTGATCAAGCCGAATGACGAAGAGCTGCAAGCTATTTTCGGCATGCGCCTCACAGACGAAGCCTCGGCCGTCTCTGCTCTGAGAACACTTCATGATATGGGTGCGCAGAACGTACTGTTATCCATGGGGAAGGACGGCTCGTATTTTTATGACGGCCGTCACGTATACCGTTGCGGTGTGCGGCAGGTGAAGCAGAGAAGCTCGCTGTGCGCAGGAGACGGCTATCTTGCCGCCTTCCTTGCACATTGGCTTTCCGATCGGTCCCATATCGAAACGGCCCTGCGCTATGCCGCCGCAACAGGGGCTGACGTTGCCGCAAGCGACGGAATCGGATCACTATCCCATGTTGAGGAGTACCAAAGAGAGATAGACGTGAAAATCATAAGGTAAAAAATACGGATTTGCACAGTGTCAAGGTCACTACGCAAATCCGTATCGTTTTTTTATGGTATTGTCTTATTCGTCCTTGTCCTTCTTTTTCGATCTTGCCTCAACAACGACAAGAGACGAAAGAGCGAACAGGGCCAGAACGTTAGGAATGACCATCAGCTGATTGAACATATCGGCAAGATCCCAAACAAGACCGTTGGAGAGCAGAGAGCCAAGCACGATAAAGCCAACGGCAATGATGGAATACACGATGGTGGATTTCTTACCGAACAGATACTGGAAGTTGATCTTACCAAAGAGATTCCAACCGAGAATGGTGGAGAAGGCGAAGAAGAACAGGCAGATGGCCACGATCATGTTACCCACAGTGGCATTACCAAAGGCGATGCCAAAGGCATGCTGTGCCATATTGGCGTTTGTCAATCCGTCGGGGTTGCCGTTGGCGAGCGGGCCGTTTCCTGCGTACAGCGTGGAAATTACAACGAGTGCCGTCATGGTGAGTACGATGAAGGTGTCGATAAACACACCGATCATAGCCACCACACCCTGCTTGTGGGGGGTCTCTACGTTGGCCAAGGCGTGAGCGTGAGGCGTTGAGCCCATACCTGCTTCATTGGAGAACAAGCCTCTCTTAGCACCCTGGCTGATGGCCATTTTCAGGGCCGTGCCAACACCGCCGCCGATGATAGCCTGGGGCATAAAGGCATACTTGAAGATCATACCGAAGGTCTCGGGGATATACTTAATACGGATGCCGATGACAACAAGACTGCACAGCAAATACAAAAAAGCCATAAAGGGAACTATCTTTTCCGTAACGGAAGCCAAGCGCTGAATACCGCCAAGGAAGATGATGGCAGACAGCACGGCAATGATGATACCCACGATCCATGCCGACACGCCGAATGCGCTTTCGCTGGTGGAAGCAATGGAGTTGGACTGCACCATTGTGCCCATAAAGCCGAGGGCAAGCACGGTGGCCACGGCGAAGAAGCCTGCCAGGATCTTACCGAACGTACCGCCAAAGGCCTTGCGAATGTAGAACACAGGACCGCCCTGAACGTTACCGTCGGCATCGACCGTGCGTGTCTTTTGTGCTAAAACGGCCTCTGAGTAGATGGTGGCCATGCCGAAGAATGCAATGATCCACATCCAGAAGATCGCACCCGGGCCACCGATGAGAATGGCACCGCAGGCACCCACGATGTTACCCGTGCCAACCTGTGCGGCAATGGCCGTTGCCAAGGCCTGGAAGGAGCTGAGACCGCTCTTTTGCTTGCCGCCTCTGAATGAAAGGTTGCCGAATACCTCACGCATGCCCTCGCCAAAGCAACGAACCTGAACGAAGCGAGTGCGAATGGTAAAATACAGACCGCAGCCCACCAAAAGGAAAATGAGAATGTAGTCAGACAGATAGGTATTGACTGTGCTGACAATGCTGTGAATGAAATCCATGTTTCTACGTCCTTTCTGTATTATGTTACGTGCAAAAAAAGAAGCCGCCACATGGCAGCTCTGAAGTATGACGGCAAGTACGAATATAGAAAGCACTTGCTCTGTCCTTTTGCCTGAGAGATTCGGCGTTTCCGCCTTGCACCTTCGGCACCCGTTATGCGGGATTCTCCAGAGCTCCTCGGTGGGCAGTCTCCGCAGATTCTGCACACGTCATTGGATTACCAAGATAGTTTATCACAAAGTGTTATATTTGTCAATAGAAAAAAACGGAAAATGATGAATTTTTCCGTTTTTTGTCATTTTATATGGTTTTGTTGTGTTCTTGGCGGTATTCGCTTGGTGATAATCCCGCATAATCACGGAAGGCACGGCTGAACGTGAAGATCGAGGAATACTGCAAAAGCTCCGCGATCTCGGAGATGGTGCGGGTGTTTTCCGATAGTAGCAGCATGGCGGCCTCCATACGCCTGCGCTGATAGTAATGGGCGATGGTGTCCTTGGTGACCTCGTGAAACAAACCCGAAAGATAGCTGTAATGGTAATGAAGGGCATCGGCGACCTCGCTGAGCGTACTAAGAGAAAAGACGTGAGTGTCGATATAGTGCATGATCTGATAGCACAGCTCCTCGGGCTTGCCAATGCTTTTGGGAAGATGATCGGATGGCGTGCGAAAGCTTCGTACAAGCAGAAGCATGATCTCCTCTAAAATCAAGGTAATTAATTCCTCAGAGTCCTCCTGCGGTGCGCTCACCTCAGCAATGGCGATATTTACAAGCTGTTCGATACGCTCGCTGTGAAAGACTCGCTGTGAGATGGTGGCATTAGGAATGATACGTTGCTCCATGGTGTCAACGAGAGCTTGGTCGGTAAAGAAAAAGGAGAGAAAGTCAAATCTGAGCGGGTCTGTTCTGTCGCTTTCGATGGCGTGAAAGTCGGCAGGAAGGGAAAGATAGATATCCCCACGCTGTACCTCTGTGCCGATCCCGTTGGCATATACCTTGCCCCTGCCTCCCTTGATGACGGTTA
>SVTU01000041.1 GCA_015063655.1 Oscillospiraceae bacterium | reverse complement strand
AAGGAGAATGCAAAATGAAAAAGTGGGTAGTAGAAGATTGGGGATTTGAATTGACCGCAATCGAAGGCAAAGCATCACATTGTAGACTCGGTTTGGAAAAAGGCGACAAATTTACATTTTCATATGAATGCCCAGAGGGAATGTGTCCGAGAGTAATGTCACAGGTGTATACTTGGTGTGAAGTCATTCGATGTGGTGGGAATTTTACTTATCGCGGTTCGAAGGAAAAATACGAAATGGATTTGGTTTGTCCTTGCGATTGTATTCATTTTCATCTAAAGGCTATACCGATAAATAGAGATGAAAACGGGAATGCTTTGCCAAACAACCCCAAGCCAATAGATTGAATGTTGACCTTTTGTTCGTTTTTACCTCGATTTTTGACCTTTTCACTCGTTTAAGGCAACAAAAAACGCACTTTTGTCTACAGACAAAAGTGCTTTTTTTGAACTAAGTGTTCCGCAAGCGGAACGTGAAGTATGCTTCGCAAGTGAAGCGCACTTCGTGCGTGAAGTGTGCCTTCGGCACGATATGCGGAACACTTAACTTCACTGCTCCGAAGGAGCAACTTCACTATGCCGCAAGGCATAATTTCACTGCGGCTTGCCGCAACTTCACTTTTGATGATATACAAGGCTACGCCTTGATTTATTAACTATGCATCACGGAAGAACGGGGCGCCGACCCCTACCAATGATAGGTTACCGCATATTCACACCGCAAAAAGGACAGAGATTTTCTCTGTCCTTTTTGTCTTATGAGCCACTGTATATATCAAGCTTTTACTTGTTTTCAACCGTTGACCAATCGGCGAGGAAGCGCTCGATTCCTGCTGTGGTAAGGGGGTGAGAGATCATACTGTCGATAACCTTGTAGGGCACGGTCGCTATATCACTTCCCGCTCTTGCGGCGTCGGTAACGTGGGCGCTGGTGCGGATAGAAGCTGCGATGATCTCGGTCTTGATATCGTAATATCTGAAAATATTGGCAATATCCTCAACCAAGGATATTCCGTTGTCGCCAATATCATCCAGTCTGCCAACGAAGGGGCTGACGTAGGTCGCTCCCGCTCTTGCCGCCAAAAGCGCTTGTGCCGTAGAGAAAACGAGTGTGACGTTGGTCTTTATTCCAAGCTCAGTCAAGCGCTTGGTCGCCTTAAGTCCCTCCTCGCACATGGGGATCTTAATCACCGTGTTTTTGCTTCCGATCTTTTCGTAAAGCTCGCAAGCCTCCGCCACCATTTCGTCCGCCTTGAGAGAAATCACCTCTGCACTGATGGGGCCGTCTACGATCTCGGTTATTTCCTTTATCACCTCGATAAAGTCCCGTCCCTCACGGGCAATCAGCGAGGGATTTGTGGTAACGCCACAGATAACGCCAAGCTCGTTTGCACGTCTTATTTCATCCACGTTAGCCGTATCAATAAAAAGTTTCATTGCGATCTCCTTTGTTTGATCAAAAAGTATTGACATAAGCGTAAAAAGCTGTATAATGATTATATCTTGTGATTGAAATAAATGCAATATGCGGCGCAAAATTGGGTAAATGCGCAACAAAAATGAAGAAACGAGCAATAATTGAGGTTAAAATGAGCATTTCAAAGAGACAACAGCAAATACTGACCCTGCTTGACGAGAACGAGTATATGAGTGTGGTACGGCTTTCACATTTGACTTACACCTCCCCGTCAAGTATTCGCCGTGACCTTACAAGACTTCAAAACCTATCGCTCATACGGCGCACACACGGTGGTGCTTCTCTGCTTCGCGAGCTTAACCACGCCGTTCCGCTCAACAGCAGAATGGAGAAGAATATCACGGAAAAGAGAAAGATAGCCAAAAGTGCGTCGGCACTTTTGTGCGACGGTCAGACAGTGATGCTCGACGGCTCGTCGACCGCAGGCTTCATGGTGCCCTATATAGCCAAGCACAATGATATGATACTGTTCACCAACAATATGCAGACCGCCATCAATGCGGTCAATTACGGTATCAAAACGCACTGTATCGGCGGTGCCTCGGTCGATCAGTCGGTGGTGCTTTCGGGCGAGCAGGCATACAGCGCCGTTGTGAAGCTCAACCCCGATATTCTTTTCTTTTCCTCGCAGAGTCTTGACGCTGATGGATATATCTATGACCCTATACCCGAAGAAAATCACCTGCGAGAGCTTATGCTGAAAAATGCCAAATGCAGTGTTTTTCTGTGCGACAGCGAAAAATTCGGGCATAGATCTCTGTACCGCTTGGCATCGGTGAATGATATTGACTTCTGCGTTTTCGACAAGCCCATTCCCGAGCTTTCCGCCAAATGCAAAATACTATATTGACCTTGCTTGAAGAAGGAAGGGGCAGTCTCAAATGTGAATTTGAGACTGCCCCTTTTGGAAACTTGACGGATTTTCGCCTTCCTGGGGAACGTGAGGCGTACAGGACTGCCCCAACCCGAGGCTTGCGAGTGTCAAAGCATGACCTGCCCGTTCATGATCAAATGAAATGCAAGGCCCAAGGCATTGGCCGCCTTGCGGCACAGCAGCATACGCTCCATAAAGATCTCAAAATAATCCATCAGCGAGCCGTATGCCGTATCCACGGTCAAGCAAAGCGTGATCGATGTTTTATCCTCATTCAGTACAAGCTCGGACGAGGTGACGGAATAATTCACCCGATCGTGAATATCCGTTACCACACTGCTCGCATCCCGCACACGGGTGCGGCGCACGTCGGATTTATCGGCCAGAATCAGCACGGCCGAAACGGCATTAACGGGAACGCCGTTGCCCTCATCGTGATTGCCGATTGCCGTGACCACCGTGGCGATCTCCTCGGCATCCATACCCATATCCTCCAAAAGCCGAAAGGCGAGGATGGCACCGCTTTGCGAATGATCCACTCGGTTGACAAGATTACCGATGTCGTGCAAAAAGCCCGCAATACGGGCAAGCTCGGCCTGCCGCCCGTCATAGCCAAGCGACTCCAAAAGCTTCCCTGCCCGCTCCGCAACCTGCGCCACGTGCGCAAAGCTGTGCTCGGTGTACCCAAGCGCACGCAAGGATTCGTCCGCACACCGAATATAGGTGCGCACTCTCTCGTTATTCTTAATATCCCGATACGTCAGCATGGTATCTCCTCTTGTGTTTTCTCTGCTTTTTCCTTTTTGGGGTACAGGGCGTCCGTATGCTCTCTGCGGATCTTGAACACCGCCCCTATCACGTAGGCCGCCACAAGCACGCCAAGCACGGCGGTGATGACCACGGTGGGGGTATCCCACAGCGTGCCGTCCGCCACGGCAGGAACAAATCCGCCGCCGAAATTATACACGGCATGAAGGGCAATGCACAGATACATATTGCGTGTGTAGATCAGCATGACCGAGCACATGCCGCCGATAAGGAAGGAATAGCCGATCTGCAAAAGCGTGGCCAAAAGCCCCGCTCCCATCAGCAGATTGACCATATGGACTGCACCGAAGATGGCAGACGACAGTATCAGTGACCAAAAGATCTGCCACGTGCTCTTGCGCCGATGCTCCAGCACCATCAAAAAGATCGCTCCTCGGAACAGTATCTCCTCAAAGCAGGCCACACATACGCAAAGAAGAACGTACAAGGTAAGCTCTGCGGGCGTAGCGGTCAAGACGATATCGCCCCTAAGCACGCCAAGCCACGGAAAATTATTGATGACCACAAGCCAACACGGCAGGCTCACAAGATACGCACGCCACGGTGTGCGCCACGGGTGCTTGAGGCACGCCCCGTAGGAGAGGCGAAGCATCAAAAGTAAGCCCACCAACGCTCCCGAGGCACGGGAGAGGATCATATATACGGTCTCGCCGTCAGAAAGCCGCTCCACCATAAGACTGCGGCACAGCTCGCTGGCAAGAAGGCCCAAAAAGGCAAGACCAAAGGCAATGCGCCAAATCCATTCTTTTGCGTTACGCTTCATGCTCTTTTCTTCCTCTCTTGCGAAGCGTGGCGATCACGGCTATGATCGCCGCACCGCCAAGGATCATCAGAACGGCTGTCAGCTGTGAGGGCGTGAGGAACGAAATAAAGGTCTTTCCACGCTCGTCGTCACGCATATATTCCAGCACAAATCGCCAAATACCGTAGGCGATCATGTAGATAGGCAGGTTGTAGCCCTTGGCACGGCGGAAGCACCAAACCAAGAGAGCGAAAAGCAACAGCAGGTAGATGGCTTCAAAAAGCTGTGTTGGCACCACCCTTTGTCCCGAATAGGCCATGCGAATGCCGTACCAGGCATCGGTGACCTTGCCGTGACAGCAGCCAGCCATCAGACAGCCGATGCGCCCAAGGGCATGCGCCACTGCAATGGAGCAGGCGGCAATGTCGGTAACCGTCAAAAAACGGGATACGTGCTCTCTCGTCTCTCTAAAGCGAATATGTCCCACGCCGAAATAGATGCCCAAAAAGGATGCCGCACCGCCGATCAGTCCGCCGTAGAAGGTTGCACCCGTTTGGGCGTTGATCACAAAGCGGCCGAGCTTGGCAATATTATAAAAGGCCTGAAACAGTACGGCGGAAAAATAGCCGAAGGCAATAGCCCCGATGGCCGTGTAAATGCACAGATTATGTAGCCGTGCCGAAAGCCCTGCACGGTCTGCCAAAAGGCGGAATACCAGAAGAGCGGCAAAAATGCCGAGGCACAGAAAAACGACGTACAGATCTATGCCCGTTCCCTCGATCAAATCATACGGATACATCGCTCAGCCTTTCACCTTTGCTCCAAACGGAGCGAGGGCAAGCACCGACAGCTTGAACACCTGCATGCCTGCGGGAATGCCCACGATGGTGATACAGCACAGAAGAGCCGCAACCAAATATCCAAGGAACAGCTCCCAGCCAACCAGCAAGAGCCACACCACGTTCATGATGGGGTGCTTAGAGAAATCAAGCTTGACCCTCTTGCCGAAGGGGGCAAGGCTGACGCCTGCCATCTTAAAGCACTGCTTTCCAAAGGGAATACCGATCACGGTGATGCACAAAATAAAACCGAGGATGCACCACACAACGGCAGAGATCAGTCCTCCCAGAATGATCCAAATAATATTGGCGATCGTTTTCATAGCGTTTTCTCCTTTCGCCAAGCCATGGGGCTTGGTCTATGCAACGGATTTCTCTTTTATCATACCATAAAACACTTATCTTTTCAAGAGCGTTTCTCTCCATTTTTTCATTTCCCCCTCTTTTCTCTTCCTTTTTTCCTGTTATTGTGCATTCTCACAAAAAAGGATTTGGGCGTTTTCAGGAGAATTTGGGAGGAAACGGGAGATTTTTGGTAAATATTTTTGTGGAAGTCCCAAGAATCACGATTTATTGGCGTAATTGACGAATTTTGAAAAATTTCAAAAACATATTGCATTTTCAGTGATAATCTGCTACAATATTCGCAAGGATTTTTTTAGGCAACTTGCACACCTGCTTTGGCGACGCACTGCCATTGCCGCTTCATCCTGTATTTTTTAACTCTAAAGGGGTATTTATGCGGAATGAAAACAAAGCTCATCGAACTCAAAAATATTTCTAAAGCCTTTGACGGAGAAACGGTGCTGGATAACATCAGCCTGTATATCAACGACAAGGAATTTATCACGCTGCTCGGCCCGTCCGGCTGCGGCAAAACGACCACGCTCCGCATCATCGGCGGCTTCGAATCGCCCGATTGCGGAGACGTATACTTTGACGGCAAGCGTATCAACGAGGTGCCGCCCTACGAGCGTTCTGTCAACACCGTTTTTCAGAAATATGCCCTCTTCCCTCACCTCAACGTGTACGACAACATCGCCTTCGGGCTTCGTGTGGCCAAAGTGCCCAAGGAGGAGATAGAGCCGAGAGTGAGCGAAATGCTGGCTCTTGTTAATCTGCGAGGCTTTGAAAAGAGAAACGTATCTCTGCTTTCGGGCGGTCAGCAGCAGCGTGTTGCCATCGCCCGTGCGCTTATCAATAATCCTAAGGTCCTGTTGCTGGACGAGCCGCTCGGTGCGCTTGACTTAAAGCTTCGCAAGGACATGCAGGTCGAGCTGAAAAACATTCAGCACAGAACGGGCATCACCTTTATCTACGTCACGCATGACCAGGAGGAGGCCCTCTCCATGTCCGATACCGTGGTCGTAATGGCCAACGGAAAGATCCAGCAGATCGGCACGCCCACCGATATTTACAACGAACCCGTTAACGCCTTCGTTGCCGACTTTATCGGTGAATCCAACATCATCGACGGCGTAATGCTCTCCGACTACAAGGTGCGCTTCGCCAGCGAAGTCTTTGAATGTCTGGACAAGGGCTTTTTGAAGAATGAGCCTGTGGATGTGGTGGTTCGCCCCGAGGACGTAGACGTCGTTCCCGTGGAAAAGGGTATGCTTTCGGGTGTTGTCTCCTCTGTCACCTTCAAGGGCGTTCACTATGAGATCATCGTGGACGTGGAGGGCTTTAAGTGGATGATCCAAAGCACCGACTACGTAGCCCCCGATGAGACCATCGGTCTGTATATTGAGCCTGACGCCATTCACATTATGAAAAAATCCGAATTCTCCAACATGTTCGGTGACTACTCCTCCTTCTCGGACGAGCTGGATCATCTGTCTGACATTGTGGAGGACGAGGAATGAAAAAAACCGTTGCTGTGACCACACAGCGTTCTCTGTTTGAGCGGTTTGCGGCAGCTCCGCATCTCGTTTGGTCCGTGCTCTTTATCATCACCCCCCTGCTCTTCGTGGCCTATTATGCCTTTACGGACGACACGGGTGCATTTACCCTGCTCAATCTTTCGGCGTTCTTTACCGATTACTTTGGCATTTTTCTTCGCTCGGTCAAGCTCGCCGTGATCGCCACGCTCATCTGCCTTGTCATCGGCTATCCCGTGGCCTATTGCATCTCACGTGCCAAGCCACATACGCAAAAGATCCTTCTGATGCTGATCATGCTTCCCATGTGGATGAACTTTCTGCTCCGCACCTATTCCTGGATGACCATCTTGCAGGACAAGGGACTGATCAACAGCTTTCTCGGCCTCTTTGGCATCGGTCCGCTCCACATTCTCGGCACAGAGGGTGCTGTGGTAGTGGGTATGGTGTACGATTACCTACCCTATATGATCGTACCCATCTACACGGTCATGAGCAAGCTGGATTACCGCCTGGTGGAGGCTGCCCATGATCTCGGCTGCAACCACCTCGGCGTGCTTCGCCGTGTCATCCTGCCGCTAAGCATCTCGGGCGTGATCTCGGGCATTACCATGGTATTCGTTCCCTCAATCAGTACCTTTTATATTTCTCAAAAGCTCAGCGGCGGTAAGTTCTACCTGATCGGTGACGCCATTGAGAGCCAGTATCTCAACAACAATTATCATATGGTGGCTTCCCTGTCGCTGGTGCTGATGCTCATTCTTTTGATCGGCCTTGCGATCGTCAATCACTTTACCGATGAGGAAGGGGGAATGGTGCCGTGAGAACGGGTGCAAAGCTGTATACTGCGCTTATCTTTATCTTCCTCTATGCCCCCATTGCCGTTATGCTGTTTTTCTCCTTCAATTCGGGAAGCAGCACGGCCGTGTTTGAGGGCTTTTCCCTGAAATGGTATGCGGAGCTGTTTTCCGATGCGCAAACGCTGAATGCGGTGAAAAACACCCTCATTCTTGCCGTAAGCTCTTCCGCCATCGCCACGGTGGTCGGCACGGCCGCCGCTTTTGGCATCCACCACATGAAGAGCCGCTACCTGCGTCAGCTTACCATGTCGGTGACCAACGTACCCATGATGAATCCCGATATTATCACGGGTATTTCCCTGATGCTTCTGTTCGTCTTTGTGGGCGGTATGATGGGATTGGCGACCAAGCTCAATTTCTTCACCATGCTCATTGCCCATATCACGTTCAGCGTGCCTTACGTTATTCTGTCTGTCCTGCCCAAGCTCAGGCAAATGGACGTCTCGCTCCCCGAGGCGGCACTCGACCTTGGCTGTACCCCCATGCAATCCTTCTTTAAGGTGCAGCTTCCCGCCATTCTGCCCGGTGTGTTCTCGGGCATGATCATGGCCTTTACCCTCTCTCTTGACGATTTCGTGATCAGCTATTTCACCATGGGTGTTGACTTTATGACGCTACCCGTGCATATCTACGACATGACGAAAAAGAACGTCAAGCCCGATATGTATGCACTGGCTACCTTGATCTTTGTGGTCGTTCTGATCCTGCTTCTCCTCTCCAACCGTGAGAGCAGCAAGGATGAGCGCATGCAGATCAAGCGATTGAAGGCAGAGAGAAGAAGACGTCTTTCCCTTCATAAAAACAAAAAATAATCTTAAAGAACAAGGAGATACCACATTGAAAAAATTTCTTTCGGTGATGTTTGCCGTAGCCCTTCTCTGCTCCTGCGCTTCGCTGTTTGCAGGCTGTGGCTCACGTGTCACTCTCAACGTCTATAACTGGGGTGAATACATCTCGGACGGCTCTGAGGGAACGCTTGATACCAATAAGGCGTTTGTCAAATACTGTAAGGAGGAGTTGGGCATTCGTGTAAAGGTCAACTACGTGACCTATGCCTCCAACGAGGACCTGTATGCCAAGCTGACGTCGGACGCCGTGTCCTTTGATGTGATCATTCCCTCCGACTACATGATCGCCCGCCTTGCCAACGAGGGCAAGCTTGAAGAGCTTAACTTCGACAATATTCCCAACTACCGGTATATCGACGAGGCCTTCAAAGGCTTGTACTACGACCCCGAGGACAAATATACCGTTCCCTACACCTACGGCCGTGTCGGTGTGATCTACGATGCTAACGTCGTAGACGAAGCAGACGCGGGCGAATGGGATTTGATGTGGAATGAAAAGTACAGCGGTAAGATCCTGCAGTTCAACAACTCCCGTGACGCCTTCGGCACGGCTATGTATAAGCTTGGCATCGACGTGAACACCACTGACGAGGCCGAATGGAGCAAGGCTCTTGAGGAGCTGAAAAAGCAAAAGCCCCTGCTCAAGGGCTTTGTGATGGATGAGATCTTCAACATGATGGAAACGGGCGAGGCCGCCATCGGTGCATACTACGCAGGCGATTACTTCACCATGCGTGACAACCAGGCGGATGACGTAGACCTGCAATTCTACTACCCCGAGCGCACCAATCTGTTTGTTGATGCCATGTGTATTCCCAAGGGCGCACAGAACAAGGAGCTTGCCGAGCATTATATTAACTTTATGCTCAGCGAGGAGGTTGCCGTTGCCAACGCCGAATATATCTGCTACGCTTCCCCCAATTCCCTTGTCTACAACAGCGAGGTCTACCGCGAGGATATGGGCGAGGATGCCTACAACGTGCTTTACCCCACGGATTTTGACTTTGCCGCTTCCTATGACGCTTATGCGTACAAGGACCCCAGTGCCGAAACCAAAAAGCTGATCAACACACTCTGGGAAAATCTGAAAACAAAATAATGACCGTATTAAAAGGGGCCGTCTCACATGATGTGAGACGGCCCCGCTTTTATTGTACGTTACAGCATGTCATAATCGTTTCATATAGCATCAGCTCATAATCGGGTGTGTAGGGATTGGTCTTCTCTCCCCGCACCATAGCGGCAAAGGAGCGAAGCATCGCTTCATATCGCAAAAACATCTCGCACGTCTCGGTCTTGACCTTGGTATGTCCGTCCTCGCCGAAATAGTATTCCGCCTTGTCAGACTGCAGCATATAGGGATTGTCGGGCGCACGACGCTCCAGAGGCTTGATATCCACGGTCATATTCCTCCCGCATACCACAAGCTGACGGCGATGGCTGCCACCCACCTCGGTGGCGGCGATGCGCACGTGGGAAAGTCCGTTCGGGTATTCCAACACGGCAAAGCCGATGTCCTCACTGCCAATCCCATCGAAGCCCGTGGATGTGTTCAGCGGAAGCACACGGGTCGGCTTTCCCTGAATTTGCAGAATAATATCGATCAGGTGACAGCCAAGGTAGAACATCATACCGCCTCGGAAGGTGCTGAGCCATTCCCTTGTGGGTGCTTTGTCAAATCGGCTCATATCAGCCTGCACGGAATAGATCTCACCAAGCTCGCCCGCCTTAGCTCTGTCGATCACCTCACGGATAAACGGATAGTAGCGGAACATGTAACCTACGTGGAACACCCGTCCGTTCTCCTTTACCGTCTGTATCAAGGTGCGGAAGTCCTCAAGCGACGCTCCGCCCGGTTTTTCCATATGCATGTGCTTGCCTGCGTCTGCCACCATTTGGGCATACTTGGTCAGGTGGATCTCGTCGGTCTCCACAAAGACCGCCTCGATACTCTCGTCGGTCAAAATCTGCTCAAGAGTTAAGCGGGGATACCCCTCAAAGGTGTGCAGCTTGTCAGCACACGTCTGCTCCTCATCCTCTACGAGCGTATAGCCCGCAATCTCAAACACCTCAGGCATGGTTTTCAGGGCATCAAAAATGTCGATGCCGTGGCTGTAGCGGTTCATGCCGAGCTGTGCCACACGAATTCTTCTCATGCGCCTATCTCCTTAAAAAATTCCCTTATTGTATTTTTTCATAGCGTAAAAGCTTATAGATAAACCAACGGCGATCCCCAACACGGCCACAACAGCACCGATAACGGTAAATACCTGATTGCCCGTATATAAGCTTATCACCATAGCAATATCCAATATCACAATCGATGCTCCGACGGTGACGGTGCCAAGGCCAACAAGTCTGCCAAAGGGTAATCGATCCTCCTCGGAAACACGGTGGCGGTGATAGGAATGCAGAGAGGAAAGATTCCCCCTCATATTGCCGATACCAAGCACAATGCAAAGCACACCCACCATGGCGGGGATCAGCAAGCCCATCATAAAAGCACCTCTCTTCTCTTTATTTTTTTGACAGTACCTTTTTTTGCCATGACTTTTCCCCGCACCTCGGGCATGTCATATATCGTGTTCTGCCTTTGTGCATGGCAAAAAAGATGCTTTTATAGGTTGGCACGTAGCGGTGACCGCATTTGGCGCATACGTAATAGCCCGCCTTCTGCTCGATCCTCAGCATGAACGGCGTGGCGACGAGCAACGGAAGCATGCCGATCAAGAGCATCGTGATCCTCAACCATTCAGCCATCGCCACATAGGACGCTACAAGCGTAAAGGCGAGCATGGTGAATAAACACACTCCCCCGGCAAAAATCTCCATAGACAGCAAAAATTTGTCTGCCTGCTCCTTTTCGTGGATCACCTTAAGC
>SVTU01000040.1:758-11869 GCA_015063655.1 Oscillospiraceae bacterium | reverse complement strand
CTGCAAAAGCTCTTTGCCGCTCTTGTCACCGTTTCGGGCGTGCTGATGGTCATACGCTGAGGGAATGCCCATGATGACCCTACTGATCGCCTTTGGCATTGCCCTTTTATCGGGGCTTGGCGTGGGCGGCGGCGGACTGTTCGTGATCTATCTCACCCTTGCCGCCGACGTCCCACAGCTGACCGCACAGGGCATGAACCTGCTGTTCTTTCTGTTTTCCGCCTCGGGGGCGGTGGCGGTGCACCTGTTTCGCAGGCACATACACGGCACTGCCGTGCTGTGCATGATTGTCTTCGCGGTCCTTGGCGCACTCCTCGGTGCGAGCCTGAGCCACGCACTGCCAAACGATATATTGCGCAAGCTGTTTGGCACCATGCTCATCATCACGGGAGTATCGGCTCTCCTCAAAAAGAAGAATAAATAACAAGAGGCTGTCTCAAATTTGCATGTGAGACAGCCCCTTGTATTATACGGTGATAACCTTGGTGTTCTTGGCCGCACAGCCCATGTAGAGCGTGCTGTCCGCCACCACGGCATGTCCGTCACGGACGGGATACAGATTCCAAAGCTCAACGTCAAGCTTCGGAAGCGAGATGGCAAGCTCGGTATGCTCATCCATCACCACTGCCCTGCCCGAAAAATACTCGATCGCCACGTAGCGTCCCGACGCCCCCGGGATATCGGCAAGGCGAAGCGAGCCGCAAGCGCCTGCATCGGTCAGGCCAAAGGCCGCCACGGCAAAGTTTTCGCCCTTGCGGTTCCATACCTTAAGCGGTATGCCGTCCTTCTCACAGCTGCGGTAGAAGCAATCATACGTGGGCATCGCCTGTCCATCCAGCACGGGCACCATACCCTCTCCCTCGTACAAGGGACGCACGTACTGCTCGTCCGTGGCATCGATGGGATCGCTGATGTACACAGGGCCGCCGCTGATGGCACGAAGCACACTGCTCGGCTTGGCAGACTCATGGCGTGTCCAGAACATATCGTAATCGCACACCATGATCTGACTGTGCGTCAGGGTATTATACACGTTAGTCACGGCGTGAATGGCAAAGCCGTTTTCCAGCTTGGGCAGAAAATCATTGGAATTGCGGTTGACCGCCGACCGCGGACGGGTGAGCAGATCGTATATGCCCATACCCATGCAGTTGATCAGCCTGCCGTCAAAATGCTCGAACACCGAGCGCTCCAGCCCCTCGTGAGCGCCGCGAACGCCTGCTACGTTACGGCAAGCCTCGTCGATATAATACGAATATGTAGCTTGGTTGTCCACCTTCACAAAATCAATGCCGCATTCCTCCAGATACGCATGCCACGCATGCCAGAAGGCATAGCTTTTCTCGGCATCGGGTGCGGGAAGCAGCAGATCGTTCGGGGCATGCAAGAGGCAATCACGCATGCTCTGCGCCACCTCGCCATCGGGGTGAATGCCCTGCCAATAGCCGTTGTATGCCTGCCAAACACCCACGTACGTCACGCCGAATTCTTCCTTGATGCGGCGCACGCAAGCGGCAAGCCCCTCGGGGAATTTTTCCTTATCCTCGGAAAAGCTCCACAGCATGCTGTCCTTGACCTGCGACCAGCCGTCATCGATCAGCACATAGCGCACGCACACACCCTTTTCCTTCAGCTCGGTCAGCTTCCGATAGATCTTTTCGGCCGTAACGTCCTGATAAAAGGCATCCCACGTACACCAGCCGAAGCAGTGGAACATATCGGGCAGGGTGCGCTCATGGCGCAACGGCACGGCGATCGCCCCACTCTCTCTGCCCGCACGGAAGGTCTCTTCAACCACCGCAAAGGGATCGTCTCCCACCGTCAGGGCCATCACAGCCCCCTCTACCTCATTCACACCGCCACAGCCCACCGACATCACAAGGGCATTGCCGTAAAGCTCGGTTCTCAGATCGTCACTCACCAGGGGAAGCATATGCACGTGCTTGCCGTTCATGGCCACGTGAAGGTCGCTGGTCTGACGGGGGAGCTTATCAAGCTCTACGTTGTGCTGAGGCACCTGGAACCAAAGCTTTGTGGTCTTTTCGGTAATATAGTTGCCCTCTGCGCCCTCGGCGAAGGCAAAATGAAGTGCTAAGCTATCGTTTGAAGACAGGAAAAAATTGATGCGCTGACCGTGACGCACCGTCACCACGTGGATACGGCACTGCAGAGATGCCCCCACCTCGTCAAAGCTGAGCGTGGCCGTTTCGGTACGCTCGCTCACCAAATTCACCACGGTGTGTCCGCCGTCTGTCGTCATGCTGTCGGCAACGAGTCGGCACTCGCCGAGCCGCTGGGTACGCAGCGTTACGTACATGCCGCCAAGCAGGGGCATGCCGTTCGCCGTCACATCAATCAAGCCTTCACGCAAATCGATCTGATACATATCGTTTCTCCTTACAGCAGTCTGCCTCTGAGGTCTTCCCCACTCTTGGGGCTAAGGTAGGCGGGCGGAACGTCAAGCACCGTCTTACAGCCCGACATACCCTCAAGCCCCATGCGGTAGGCGGCACGTGCGTATGCCACCAGCACAGAGGCGGTAAACTCGGGATTGGAATCCAAATTCAAGCGATACTCAATGAGATGGCGGTTCTCCAGGGACTTTCCCGTTCTGCCCGTGCGGATCACAAAGCCACCGTGAGGAATTCCGCTGTGCTCACGTGCCAGCTCCTCGGCACTGATGAAATGAACGGTGGTATCGTAATCGGCAAAGTAGTTGGGCATGGTCTTGATCTGCTGCTCGACCGAGGCGGCATCCGCCCCGTCCTTCAGCACCACAAAGCACTCACGCAGATGCTTCTGTCTTGCACTCAGCTGTGGCTCTGCCCCGCTTCTCACGGCCTCAAGAGCCGCCTCTACGGGGATGGTGTATTGCTTGGCGTCCGCCACGCCCTCGATGCGGCGGATCGCATCCGAGTGCCCTTGGCTCACGCCCTTGCCCCAAAAGGTATAATCCTTGCCGTCGGGCAACAGAGCCTCGGCATATAAACGGTTGAGCGAAAACATCCCGGGATCCCAGCCCACCGAGATCAACCCCACCTTGCCCGAGGCCTTGGCGGCGGCATCCACAGCGGCAAAATGCTCGGGGATCCTCGCATGAGTATCAAAGCTGTCCACCACGTGAAAATACTGCGCAAGCATAGGCGTTTGCACGGGCAGATCGGTGGCGCTTCCGCCGCAGATCACCATTACGTCAATGTCATCCCTCATGCTCGGAGCCATATCAGCATGGTATACGGGCACTCCGTCAAATACCGTCCTCACCGTCTCGGGGGGACGTCTGGTAAACACACCAGCCAGCGTCATATCGGGATTTTGTCGCAGAGCGCACTCCACGCCCCTGCCAAGATTGCCATATCCGTAAATTCCAACTCGAATACTCATATTTCGTGTCCTTTCAAGAAAAGCATATCCGTATGCTTTAAAATATGCTATATTATATCACAAATTGCCGTGCTTTGCAAGATTTTTTTACAAATGCATCAAGCAAAATCGGCTCTCCTCGGCTATGGCCGCTCAAAGCCAATCAGCACACCGCCCTTTTCGGCATAAAAGCTGCAAAGCCCCTTGAGGGTATGTATTTTGATTTTCGCATTCTCGAATTTTTCAAGGATCATGCTCTTGATCTGCTCGGCTGCGGTTTCGTTCTGGCAGTGCCCGATGCAGATCCTGCCCGAGCGGTAGCCCTCTGCCTCAAGCTCCGAGACCAAGGTCTCCCACGAGCGCCGCTCGCCTCGGCACTTGTGCCTCGGCTCAAGCGTGCCCTCATCGCTTGCCTTGCCAACGATACAGATCCCCGCAATGCCCACAAGACGTGCCACAACGGGCGACACTCTGCCGTTATTGGCAAAGGTCTTAAGAGACTTAAGCATAAAGATAAGACCCGTTTTCTTCCGATACTCCGTCACGCTTTGGCATATCTCCTCGTAGGTCATACCCGCTTGGATGCACGCCTGCAGCTTTTCTACGATCAGGGTGACCTCAGGACCTGCCGAGAGCGTATCCACAACGCACACACGCCTGCCCTCATGCTCCCCCTCATACACCCGCTTGGCGGCGCAGGCGGCATTGTAGCTGCCCGAAAGACCGCTGGTGATGGTAACGCAAAAAACATCCTCGGCATCGCCAAAGGCATCCAGCCAATCGCCCACGTTCGGGCAGGAGGATTTGGATTTTCCCTTGTATTGATACAAATAATCCGTCATGCTGTCAACGTCAAGAGAGGGATCGTCGATAAACTCCCGCTCGTTTGTGATGACCCTCATGGGTGCACTGGCAAAATCCACACAAGGCAACGCAAAAAGATCGCAGGAGGAATCTGCCACAATTTTCATTTTTCTCATATCAGTCTCCTATTCCGTATGAATGCCCCTTTGGGCTTTGGTTTAGTATACCATAAACATGTTGAGCTGTCAACAAATTGCCCAAAAAGGACAGCACGTACATTGTAAACTTTTTTTGGCTTTTCTGTGTCGTCTTTAGCTCGGCTTAAGTGAAATGTGATACCATATATATGTGACAAACGGGCGCATCATACTTTTGCGTTCATTCCGCACGCAAGTGCTTCAAAAAGGAGATTATCTATGAAAAAAAGAGTATCGGCTCTCTCAGTCTGCCTTGCCCTGCTGCTTGCGGGCTGTAGCGGCAGATCGGGCTGTGCAAGCCGTGCCAATCCCGAGGACGGCGAGCTTCAAACGCAAGGCCAGATTGCTGAGCTGGGAGACGACAGCACAAGCTTTGGCAAGTCCCTTGAGGAGCTTGGCGCATATGACGGATACTTTGAGGGCGAATGCACGGATATCACCGTCACGTGCCTCTCGGGCACACCCAATGCCTATACGCTGGAGGGTACGACCCTGCGCTTTGGTGCCGTCACCGAGAAAACGGTATACGCCGTATCGGGTAGGCTCAGAGGCAATATCGTGATCGACGTGGGAGACAGCAACAAATTTGATCTGGAGCTTGGCGGCCTGTCCCTTGTCAGCCCCGACGTCAATCCCATTACCGTGTTGAGCGGCGATGAAGTCGCCATCAAGGCAAAAAAGGATACCAAAAGCTATATCTACGACGTGCGTCCCGCCATCGATTCTGCCGATGACACTCTGCATGCGGGAGCGATTCACGCAGAGGTGGATCTGGAGCTTGGCGGCAAGGGAGCGTTGACCGTCATATCCGAAAACAACAACGGCATTCATACCAAGGACGATCTGCAGGTAAAAAATCTCTCCCTGCTTGTGGCGTGCCCGGATAACGCCCTCAAGGGCAACGACAGCGTGGAGATTACGGGCGGAAGCACAACCTTGATCGCCTCGGTCGGAGACGGCATCAAGACCTCGAACAGCGACATATCCGAAAAGGGCAACCAACGAGGCAATGTTACCATTGCGGGCGGCACGCACAATCTGTATGCTGCCTGCGACGGTATCGATGCAGCCTACAATGTCTGCATCGAGGACAGCACCACCGTGCTGAATATTTACACCGATAAGTATTCCAACTATTCAAGCGAAATAACGGCAATCTCAAACGCCGAATATTATATCCGCTATTCCGGTTCGAGCTACAAGTATTCCGTAAAATTCCAAAGCTCTGAAACGGGAGCTGTCGAGTGGGTCAACGCCGAATATCATTCCAAAGTATCGGGAGGCAACAGAACGTATTACTACTACGCCTTCCCAAGGCTATCGGGATATGATAAGCTGCAAATCTTTGTCTATTCCTCACATATGGAGCAAAAGCAGGAAAATACGTTTAGCGCCTCAACCGAGCTGATGACCGTCAGCACCGCCTATGACACCGTTGCGCTTTCAGGCCAAAGCTACGGATGGACCAATTATACAACAACCGTTCAGGGCGGCCCCGGTGGTCCCGGTGGTCCCGGAGGCCCAGGGGGACAAGGCGGCATGCAGGAGGGCAACGCCGACAAGAGCGACCATTCGACCAAGGGCATCAAGGCGGCCAATGAGATCGTCATCTGTGCAGGAGCAGTCAGCATCAAGACCTACGATGACGCCGTTCATGCCAATGCCGATACTACCCTGGAGAACGGAGCTGAACCGCTTGGTAACATCACCGTAAGCGGCGGAACGCTCACCGCTTATTCCAACGACGACTGCCTGCATGCCGATGGCATGCTTTCGATCTTATCGGGTACTGTCAGCATCGTCAACAGCTACGAGGGGCTGGAGGGCAGCACCGTTACGCTCTCGGGTGGCTACGTCTCTGTGAATGCCAAGGATGACGGCATCAACGCCACCGCCGCATCGGGCACGGGTGTTGCCATCAGCGGCGGTACGGTATATATTCTCTGTACAGGCGACGGAATTGATACCAACAGCCGCACCTCATATCAGGGCATCACCTTTTCGGGCGGCCGCACCATCGTCATTTCAAATTCGGGCGGCAACTCCGCCATTGATACCGAGCAGGGCTATTCCTACACGGGCGGATCTGTAATCGCCCTGATGCCGCAGGGCGGCATGTCCCATGAGGCCACGAATTGCCATGACTTTGAGAGTGTAGGACAGTCTAAAAAAATGTCTCTTTCCGCAGGCGTGCATCTTGTGGTTGGCATCGGAAGCACAAGTGCAACCGTCAAAATGCCCGTATCTCTCTCCTCGGCTCTCGTCATCGTGTTGGGAGACAAATCCCCAAGCATGACGACCGAGGCAGATACCTCGCAGGCACTTGACGGCAATGGCATCGCTTGGCATTAACGGTATCCAACACTTGAAGCAAAAAGGTAAATGTGATATAATGAAAGAAAAAACAAGCGAATAGGAGACACACGATGCGAATCTTGATTGCCGAGGACGATCCAAGGCTTCTTAAAAGCCTTTTGCATATTTTTGAACTGAATCACTATGCGGCAGACGGTGTGGACAACGGTATCGATGCCCTTGACTATGCCGCCTCAGGCGAATATGACGGCCTTGTGCTGGATATCATGATGCCCGGGCTTGACGGTGTAAGCCTTCTTAACAGGCTCAGAGCCGAGGGCGTGACCACCCCTGCCCTGTTTCTGACCGCCCGAAGTGAGATCGAACAACGCATTGAGGGACTGAATGCGGGGGCAGACGATTATTTGCCCAAACCCTTCTCGACGGGTGAGCTTTTAGCCCGTGTTCGTGCCATGCTGCGCAGAAAGGATCATTTCACCCCCGATATGCTGACGCTCGGCAGCATATCCCTCAACCGCTCCACCTATGAGCTTGTATGCAACGGCAAGACACAAGCACTCAGCGGCAAGGAATTTCAAATCATGGAAATGCTGATGCGGAGCCGAGTCGCTGCCGTGTCTGTCGAACAGCTGATCACGCATATATGGGGATGGAACACAAGTGTGGATACCAGCGTGGTATGGGTCCATATCTCCAATATTCGCAAAAAGCTTGAAGGGTTATCCGCACCCATGACGATCAAATTTATCCGTAACGCGGGATACGTTTTGGAGGTGACGGCATGATCTACAAGCTTCAAAAAAAATTCATTATCATATCTACCGTATCGGTGCTTACGGTCATTGCCCTGGTATTTGGCGTGATCCTCACACTCAATATATCCACCATGAACAAAAACATGGATTTGCTGGCCGATGAGGTCTCTCGGGGCGGCGGCAGCTTCCCGGGCTCTATGCAAAAAAAGCCGCATCCCGATAAAATGCAGCCGAAGGACGAACGGGATTTTGCATTCATCACACCCGAAACACCATTTTCAACCCGTCATTTTACCGTTTTCTTTAACCGTGACGGAGAAGTGGAAAAAACGCACACCGAGTCCATCTACGCCATCACCGAGGAGGAGGCCATTGAATACGCCCAAGAGGTCATAGCGGGCAAGCGGGACAGAGGCTGGCTCTCCTCATATCGCTATAAGGTCTTTTCCGGTGAAATGGGAACGGGCGTGGTGTTTGTTGACGGCAGCGTAAGCCGTTCCTCACTCATGCAATCCATCACCATATCGGGCTTCGTCCTGCTCGGCTGTGCCGCCCTTGTGCTGATCCTGATATTCTTGCTATCAAAAAAGGCAGTCAAACCCATTGCCGAAAGCTATGAAAAGCAAAAGCAATTCATCACCGACGCAAGCCACGAGCTAAAAACACCCTTGACGCTGATTTTGGCCAATCTCGATATAGCCGAAGCTGAGCTTGGACAAAACGAATGGCTTGACGATATTCGTGCCGAGGGACAACGCATGGCCGAGCTTGTCGGTCAGCTGGTCGCCCTTTCCCGCATGGACGAAAGCGGCCATGCTGTATCGCTCACCAACATCGATCTTAGCAAAATGGTGGCCGACACGGTGTCCGAATTTGAAGGCATCGCCAAGGAAAGAGGCAAGCTTCTCACCGCCGACATCAGCGACAGCATAGCGTATCTTGGCGATGAAGCCCTGCTTCTCCGTCTCGTCGGCATCCTGATGGATAACGCCATCAAGTATTGTGACAGCGAGGGCGAGATCAGCGTCACGCTCCGCCAAGGCAGGCACGTCACACTCACAGTGGAAAACACCTATGCCGCCGTTGGCGACATAGAGCTTGAGCGCCTGTTTGACCGCTTTTACCGTGCAGACAAGGCACGGACATTCACGGGTGGCTTTGGCATCGGTCTTTCCATGGCGAGGGCGATCACAGAAAAGCACAAGGGCGAGATCACGGCCTACAAAAAGGACGATACGCATATCGGCTTTCGGGTCGTACTGTAACTAAAAAACTATTCGCACCGCAAGCGGTGCGAGGGGGGAGTTTCGCCTTTGGCGAATATTCCTGCACTCTGCGCCTGCCAAGCGAGCTTGGCGATCTTCAAGTGCGGAATGCGAACCCCTATTCGCACCGCTTGCGGTGCGAGGGGGTTCGCATACGGGTCCACCAATACACAAGGCACCGCCTGTTGGCGGTGCCTTGTGTATTGGTGGACCCGAGGGGAGTCGAACCCCTGTCCGAAAACCTCTTGATATGACCTTCTCCGGGTGCATTCTGTTTTTTAGAATTCCCTTGGCAGGACGTCAACAGACAGACTTCCCGCCTCGGTAGCCATTTTGTGCATGATCGGCTCAATGGCGAACCACCGATGCACGGTCATCGCTTACTTGACGCTCAGTCCCGAGCCGCGATACTCTCGGGAGGAACGGGTGGCGTTATGCCACAGCACTGCCCTTAGGCAGCCATTGCAACGGTTTTATCGTTAGCGTTTAATTTTAAGTTGGGCCGTTTCAGAGATTGCCCGGCTCTACCCGCTTATCATACCTCAAAATCCCCGTCGAAACCTTTACGGGCCCATGTGGAAAGTAAGAAGTAAGAGTGAAAAGTGAAAAAGTAAAAAATAAGGTGCTTTTGTCAATCGTCATGGGATCGGTCCTTCATCCTCCTATCCATTTCTCTGTCGGCTTCCTTCTTGGCCTCGGTGGCTCTCTTGTCGTACAGCTTTTTGCCTCGGCAAAGTCCAAGCTCCACCTTCACGTTCTTACCCGAAAAATACAGTGACAGCGGCACCAGCGTATAGCCCTTCTGTGCCACAAGACCGCCAAGCTTCATAATCTCCCGCTTGTGCATCAGCAGCTTTCGGTCACGTAGCGGCTCACGGTTGAAGATGTTGCCCTTTTCATAGGGACTGACGTGCATACCGAGAACAAACAGCTCTCCGTTTTTGAGCGAGCAGTAGGAATCCTTCAGATTGACCTGCCCTGCTCTGATGCTTTTGACCTCCGTGCCAAAGAGTGCGATGCCCGCCTCGTACCTCTCGTCAACAAAATATTCATGCCACGCCTTCTTATTCTGGGCAATGATCTTTCCCTGCCCTTTTCCCTTGTCTGCCACGGTATCGCCTCCTTTCTCCTTGGTCGATACCTATTATACACCATCCAATAAAAAAAATCAAGAGAAATCTGTCACATAGGAGCAGTTTTCTCTTGACCAATATTCGATTGTTTACGCCTTACCTATCTCAAGCTCCTTCAAAAAACGTCTGAGATTGCCTAACCCTCTCGTAATACCGTCGATGCAATCCTCTTTTCCTTCGTATTCGATGGACAAATAGCCGTCATACCCTGCCTGCTGTAATACGGCCAGGCATCGCCGAACGGCCACAAAGCCTTCTCCGATCACACAGCCCTCAATCCGTCTGCCACCCCGTGTCATAAACCCACGGGACGTATCCTGTTCATCGCATAGCTGAAAATCCTTAGCGTGAGCATGGACGGCATAGGGAGCAACACGGGACACGGCAAGAGCAGAGTCTTCATCCACAACTGCAAAATTTCCCATATCCACCAACAGTCCGTAATTATCGTGAGCAACCGCATTGAACAGGCGTTCCACTCTATCACTGTCTTGTGCGATCCTTCCATGGTTTTCCGTGCAGGTTCTCACGCCTACCGTCTGCGCATATGCCGTAACCTTGCGGGTGTTTTCGGCAATGGTAGGAAGCATGAGATCAAAGCTTCTGGCGCATCCCGACTTACCCAAGCTTGTACACACGTCGTGGCGCATCAAGTCAGCTCCAAGAAGCTTGGCAATATCCACCTGACGGCACAGCCTTTCCACCTCGGCCTCAGCCTCGGCAGGATCATCCCTATACAGATGCCCCGAAATGGCATAGGCAATGATGGGAATGCCCACTCTTTCGGCCTCCTTGCGAAGCTTTTGGGCGTTTTCTACCTGAAGAGCATAGTCCTCTTTACCGTCAATGTCGATAAACTCAATGGCATCAAAGCCCATCTCTTTGGCTTTGGCAATGGTATCCAACTGTGTCATCTTTCCTGCACGGATATACTGCATAAAGGAATACGAGCTAACGGATATTTTCATGATATCACCTCTTAATAGCGTTCACCTATCCAATCCGTTCGGATTGGAGGGGTTCTGATTCGGGCTTGCTTGCTGTAAGCACAAGGAGAGAGAGCCGCCGGCTCTCTTTTTCCATAGGGGAGCGTAACGGGAATCTGAACCCCGTGAACGCATAGCGCATATCCGCATTGCCTGTTCTCCCTTGCGTTCACCTATCCAATCCGTTCGGATTGGAGGGGTTCTGATTCGGGCTTGCTTGCTGTAAGCACAAGGAGAGAGAGCCGCCGGCTCTCTTTTTCCATAGGGGAGCGTAACGGGAATCTGAACCCCG
>SVTU01000040.1:0-748 GCA_015063655.1 Oscillospiraceae bacterium | reverse complement strand
GCGTTCACCTATCCAATCCGTTCGGATTGGAGGGGTTCTGATTCGGGCTTGCTTGCTGTAAGCACAAGGAGAGAGAGCCGCCGGCTCTCTTTTTCCATAGGGGAGCGTAACGGGAATCTGAACCCCGTGAACGCATAGCGCATATCCGCATTGCCTGTTCTCCCTTGCGTTCACCTATCCAATCCGTTCGGATTGGAGGGGTTCTGATTCGGGCTTGCTTGCTGTAAGCACAAGGAGAGAGAGCCGCCGGCTCTCTCTCCTTGTGCTTGGAGCGAGTAACGGGAATCGAACCCGCAGCATCAGCTTGGGAAGCTGAGGTTTTACCATTAGACTATACCCGCATCGCTCTTTTATTTTACCCTATTTTGCTCTGTTTGTCAATACCCTTTCGTCGATCTTTCGTCGATCTTTTTCGCATGATTGCAAACCACTCCGTCTTGACATTCCTTGCCGTTTATGCTATAATTACCCTTAACAATTTAAAAACACCACAGGAGGATTTATGAAGGTCTGTATTCTGCAACCGCATTATTCCACACACTACGAGGACGTAGAGGCTTGCTTTGACGCACAGCTCGCTCTCCTGGATACATGTGACGAGTCCATGGATATGATCGTATGCCCCGAGGCGTGCGACATTCCCGCCTTTGCCGAAACGCAGAGTCAATTCACGGATGCCGTCGTGCGCTTCAACGAGCGCATGAGGAAAGCGGCCTCGGAGACTGCCAAGCGTTGTCATGCCATATTG
>SVTU01000039.1 GCA_015063655.1 Oscillospiraceae bacterium | reverse complement strand
TCGGCCGTGCCGCCAAAGCAGACCGTTCGCAGAGAGATGGCACCGTCCCACGCTCCGTCCTCAACGGTGCGAAGGGTGGCAGGCAAATATAAGAGCTCGACGGTATGCCCCTCCTTGGCGAGGGCGCACGCCTTCAAGGTGATGACACGGGTATACATCAGTGTAGCGGGGACGTATACGGTCTGTTCGCAGCACGGCTTGATGCTTGTAATGGCCAAGCCACCCACGATGCTCCGATAGGTAAGACCAAGACGGCTTGACAGTGCGTTTTTGGTGTAATAGGCATATGCAACAGCGCCGAGAGCAGCCACTGCCACGCCGATGACGACGGGTGTGAGCAGGGCTAGGGCGACGGCAAGGAGCATGACGGAGCCGATGCGGATCAGCAGACGGCGGTAGTAGCCGTCAAAGCCCGCAAGAGCGGCGGCGTACGCCTCGCTTGGCGTATGAGCAGAGGAGAGTGGTTCCTCGGCAGTTGGGGTTTGACTGTCGTTCGTATGGTTTGAAGTCATAGTATGTCCTTATTTTCCACGGTATTTGAGAAGGTTGCCCAGAGAGCCCTCGCTCTCAATGATCTTTCCGATGCCCGCACACACGCTGTCAAGCGGATTTTTGGCGATCATCACACGCACGCCGATCTTCTCGCGAATGAGGGTGTCGATGCCCCGCAGGCGAGCGCCGCCGCCGCTGAGCACGATGCCGCTGTCGTAAATATCGGAGGTCAGCTCGGGTGGTGTTGTCTCCAGTGTGGCACGAATAGCGTGAACGATATCGGACAGAGGCTCCTTGATGGCGGTTCGTATGTCGGCTGAGGTCACCGTTCGGGAAACGGCGTGGCCTGTTCTGACGTCACGCCCTTGGGCCTCCTCGGTGGCCGTGCTGTCCGCACTCGGGTGGGCAGAGCCAAGCCGCATCTTCAGATGCTCAGCGGTCATGTCGCCAATCAGAATATCATAGGTCTTGCGCATGTATTCGATGATGGCCTCGTCCAGCGCATCGCCCGCAATGCGGACCGAGCGGGAGGAGACGATGCCACCAAGGCTCATGACGGCGACCTCTGTGGTACCGCCACCGATATCCACGATCATACTGCCCCTGGCTCCGCCCACCTTAAGGCCTACGCCGATGGCGGCGGCAAGCGGCTCTTCAACAAGGGCCACCGAGCGGGCGCCTGCTTCAAAGATGGCGTCCTCAACGGCTCGCTTTTCTACCTCGGTCACACCGTAGGGAATGCAGACGATCACGGAGGGACGGCTAAAGAGGGCGATGGAATCGGTGATCTCAAAGAAGGCACGGATCATCTTGGCCGTGACGTCAAAGTCGGCGATCACGCCACTCTTGAGCGGACGGAAAGCAAGCATACTTGCGGGCGTTTTGCCAAGCATGCGTCTTGCCGAATGTCCCACGGCAACCAGCTCTCGTGTGGCTCTGTCGATGGAAACCACGGTGGGGGTGCGCAGTACGATACCGCGGCCCTTAACGTATATGAAGGTGTTGGCGGTACCGAGATCGATACCCAAGACCTTTCCCATAGCAGGTATGCTCCTTTCTTTCGTATTTTTCGTGCTTTGACGGCTATGCCGTTAGATGAGGGACGTACCGTAGCGCTCTCTGTGAAGCGTATTGAGGGCGTTGATGGGAAGGCCGACCACGTTGAAGTAGCAGCCTCGTATTCCCTCAATGAAGAGAGAGGCAGAGCCTTGAATGCCGTAGCCGCCTGCCTTGTCGTAGCACTCACCGCTGTCTACGTACCATAGTATTTCCTCCTCGGTCATAGGGGAGAAGACGACCTCGGTCACGGCATAGCCCGAGGCAGCTCCGTTTTGGTCGGTAAGAGCAAAGCCGGTAACAACACGGTGTGCTTTGCCACTGAGCATCAGCATCATGCGAATGGCGTCTTGGCGGTCACGGGGCTTGCCCAAAATACAGCCCTCACATTCCACTACGGTGTCAGCCGAGATGATGACGGTATCGTCATCAAAATGACCGCAGGCCGACAGCATGTCGGCAACGGTTTGTCCCTTTCGCTTGGCCAATGCTTCGGCAAGGGAAGGGGCATCGGACAGAGAGCAGGTTTCGTCTGCCTCTGAGGTCAGAACGGTAAAATCAAGTCCGAGATTGGCAAGGATCTCCCTTCTGCGGGGAGAAGCGGATGCTAAAATATATTTCATGGAGTACCTCCGTTGTGTGAATATACCATACCAAGATAATTATAACACAAAACGTGCCGTCATGCAATATAAATATTATATTTATATATAAAATTATAATAAGCGTTGGTGCATGGATCGGGTTACGGATCGTCTGTAGGAGGCGTTTTGTCTCTCACGGCAGCTTTTGACAAATTATTCGTGGCTTTCATTCAGTCAGTGCTTGCAATTTGCGCGGGATTGTGCTATACTGTGAGTAAGAGTGAAGAATGGGGGACAGGAACCGTGAACAGAGGCGTTTTTATTGTGTTTGAGGGGATCGACGGTGCGGGAAAGACCACGCAGGCCGAGCTTTTGCGCAACCGTTTGACGGAGAGCGGACGGCGTGTGCATATGACTGCCGAGCCAACCGATATGCCTACAGGCGTGGCGCTTCGCCGTGTGCTGTCGGGCAAGGTAAAGAAGAGCGAGAGCGAGGCGGCCTTGATGTTCGTGCAGGACAGAGTGGCGCACAATCTTGCCCCCGAGAACGGGATTGAAGCCTGCCTTGCCAAGGGCATCGACGTGATATGCGACCGTTACTATTACTCCACGATGGCGTATCAGGGAAGCTCGGTGGACTACGGCTGGGTGCGCTCGATGAATTTGGATTGTCCCGATATCCGCAAGCCCGATCTGTGTATTTTCTTGGATCTGACGCCCGAGCAGAGTCTTGGCCGCATTGCGGCAGGACGTCAGAGCGTGGAGATCTACGAGAACAGAGAAACGCTTTCCCGTGTGCGCCAAGCCTTTCTCGGTGTGCTGAACGATCTTGAAGGGCGTGAGCGCATCGTGATCGTGGATGCCCACAGAGATATTGGAGCCATTCACGCCGATATTGTGAAGGCGGTTGAGGATATTTTGACGTAAATATGGCAATATTTGTCTCAATTTAATTTGTTTTTGACTTGCTATGAGGCTGTTTTTGTCCTATAATTAACTTGTAATACGAAATTGCCGTGCCGATGGGCAGGCAAGGAAAGGAATTATGATGGCATTTCCGGTAGCAGTTCAAGTATATTCTGTACGTGATGACGCAAAGGCAGATCTTCGCGGTACGCTGGAGAAGATCAAGGCAATGGGGTACGACGGTGTGGAGTTTGCAGGTCTTTACGGCAATTCCCCCAAGGAGATCAAGGCAATGTGTGAGGAGATCGGTCTTGTGCCCGTGTCTGCTCACGTGCCGTATTTGGATATGGTGGCAGACCCCGAGGGCGTTCTCTCACAGTACGCCGAGATCGGTGTTGCTTACGTAGCCATTCCGTATCTGACCGAGGAGTACCGTCCCGGTCAGGAGAAGTTTGCTGAGGTCATCGAGAACGCCAAAATGCTTGGTAAGGTTGCCAAGACGCTCGGCATCCAGCTTTTGTATCATAACCACGATTTTGAGTTTGATAAGATCGATGGCAAGTATGCCTTGGATATTCTCTATGAGGAGGTTTCCGCCGATCTGCTCAAGACCGAGCTGGATACCTGCTGGGTCAACGTGGGCGGAGAGGTTCCCGCTGACTATATCCGCAAGTACACGGGACGTGCGCCCGTGGTCCACATCAAGGACTTTTTTGGCAAGAAGTCCGAGAACATGTATGAGCTGATCGGCATTGCCGATAAGAGACCTGCCCGTCCCGACGGATTTGAGTTCCGTCCCGTGGGAAGCGGTATGCAGGACGTTCCCGCCATTTTGGCTGCCGCCAAGGATGCGGGTGCTTCCTGGATCGTGGTGGAGCAGGATAAGCCTTCTATGGGATTGACGGCACTAGAGAGCATCGAGAAGAGCATTCAGTACCTCAAGACCGTCAACGTATAATCAAGCACACAGTGCAAAAGAAAGAGAGGAATACAGCTATGGCAGATAAGTCTATGCAGGGTCTTAACAATTTCAGCGCAGAGGAAACCAGAACGGTAGACACCGCCAAGAAGATGCGTGTGGGCATCATCGGATGCGGTTGGATCGCCGACTCTCACATGAAGGCCTATCTCAAGCAGCCCGACGTGGAGATCGTGGCAGGTGCCGATCTCATTGAGGGTAAGGCCGAGGCCTTTATGGCCAAGTACGGCGTAACGGGTGCCAAGACCCACTATAAGAACGACAGAGAAATGATCGACGACAAGAGCCTGGCTCTTGATGCCGTTTCCATTTGTACCTACAACCGTCAGCACGCAGAGCCTGCGATCTACGCCCTCAAGAACGGCGTAAACGTATTGCTCGAAAAGCCCTTCACCGTTACGCTCGATGAGGCCATTGAGGTCATGAAGGCAGAAAAGGAAAGCGGGAAGGTTCTCTCCATCGGTCATCAGCCCCGCTTTGATGCCAACATGAAGAAGATCAAGGAGATCGTGGAGTCGGGCGAGCTTGGACAGATCTACTACATTCAGACGGGCGGCGGACGCCGTCGCGGCATTCCCACGCCCTTCGGCACGACCTTTATTGAGAAGGACACCGCAGGTGTGGGTGCGCTTGGCGATATCGGTTGCTACTCGCTCGATATGGTGCTTAACGCCATCGGCAATCCCAAGCCCTTGACGGTTTCGGGCTACAAGTCCAATTTCTTCGGCAAGGATCCCAACTACGTTGGCTATAAGAAGGACAAGAGAGCCGAGTACGCGGAGAAATTCGGTGTGGATGACTTCGCCGCAGCCTTCATTCGCTTGGAGGGCGGTATTATCCTAGACTTCCGCATTGCTTGGGCTATGAACCTTGACACCTCGGGAGATACCATCATTATGGGTACGAAGGGAAGCCTTCGCATTCCGTCCACCGAGTGCTGGAACGGAACGGTTGGCGGTGCCATGAAGATCTACCATGAGATGGCAGGCTCTCAGGTTGAGACCGAGATCCCCGTTATCACCATGAAGGAGGGCTTGTTTGATCTGAAGATCCGTACCTTCCTTGACGCATGCAAGAACGGAACCGAGGCACCTGTGCCTTCCTCCAGCGTGCTGTACAATCAGGCTATTATCGACGGTATCGCAAGGTCTGCCGAGCTTGGCAGAGAGGTCGAGATCGTTATTCCCGAGATCTAAGCTCAAATACATTAGGCAAGGGATGCGCTATGGCGCATCCCTTGCCGTCATCAATGGAAGAGGAGTCAAAAATGAAATTTGCCAATTTGCATTTGCATTCGATGTATTCCGATGGCGTGCTGACGCCAAAGGAGCTGTGTAAGAAGGCCAAGGCCATGGGCTATGGTGCCATCTCGCTGACCGATCATTATACCGATGCGGGTACCGATGCTATCGCCAAGGCAGCCGACGCCGTCGGCCTTTCGTATATACGCGGTATGGAATGCACCGGATTGGATGAGAACGGCACAAGCTTTCATATTGTGGCATACGATTTCGATCCCACAGCAAACGGGATCGCTTCCTATATCAAACGGTATCACGAGAATGCCTTGATTACTATGGAGGCAAAGGTCAAGAAAATGTTGGGCGACGGTGTGATATCGGGGATCGTGTGGCAGGACGTGTTGGATGCCTTTCCATCGGACGTTTGGCTGTGTAACGAGCATATCTTTTTCGTGCTTTGCCAAAAGGCAGGATATGATCAAACGGGATATTGGGACTACATCAAGCGGTTCCACGGGGCGAAGGTGGATACGCCCAAGCTCATAAAGCCCAGCGCCGAGCAGATGATACGGGATATCGTGGATGCGGGCGGCGTTGCTTCGCTGGCACATCCTCATCATCAAACGCAGTATCTGCCAAAGCTGTACGCCATGGGACTTCGCTGTGTGGAGATCGATCACCCCGATATTGATGCCAAAGATGCATCCGAGGCCTTGGCCTTTGCCCGCAATCACGGCATGTACGTATCGGGCGGAACAGACCACACGGGGCGTTTGGCTAACCACTCGTGGCAAAGAGGCGATCAGCCGGGCAGAGCCGAGAGAGTGGCCGCCATGGGCGAGACCGTTCCGCTTGCCAATAACACCGAGGTGTTCAGCGGTGTGAGCGAGGCGGACTTCTTGGCCTTGAAAAACAGAATATACGGGTAAATTTATAGCCCGGCTCAAAAAAGCACGGAGACTGCTCTTGCAGTCTCCGTGCTTTTTTGACGTATGCACGCCAAAGGCAATGAATAAAAAAAGGCAAGCGAAGGGACAATGATAGGGGAGAGTGAGGCTATGATATACCGATGCTTTGCCGTGCTACTCGCTCTTTGCATGGTGTGCGGAGCGGTGGCAACGGCGGTAACAGAAAAACAAGATTTTTCGGAGCTGGAAAACAGAGCGCTGACAGCAAGGCTGACCTTTACGTGGCAGGACATACGTGACGGACGGTTCATAGAGAAAACAGAGCAGTATCTTGCAGAGCAATGGGCAGGACGGCGTGTCCTGCTTAGCATAAGATCGCTGACAGAGCTTGCCGTTGGGAGACGGGAGAACAACGGAGTGGTGTGGACAGGGCGGTATGGTCTGATAGCAAGCGGCACGCATCTGCGTGCGGACACGGCAGAGCAAAATGCGAATGCCATGCAAGCATTTGTGTTGAAAAAAGAAAAAAACGGGGAATCCGTTTCGGTCATGATAGCCCCCATGAAGGCTGATATAACAGGAGTTATGTGCGGGGGAGAGGCCTTGAGAGAGGATGTGTGGAAAATTGTTAATAACAAGCTAAAGGGAGCTGAACACCTCACCAAGGTGCTTGAGAACGCCACAGCTGACGGAGAGGAGACCTTCTATCGGACGGACCATCATTGGAACGTAAGGGGTGCTCATATTGCTTATGCGGAAATTTGCAACAAGTTGGCATTGACGCCCTATCCCGTGACGGCGTTTGAGGTGCAGACGATACGGGATGATTTTCGGGGCAGTCTATACTCCAAGTCGGGTATGCTATGGCTTGGCGGAGAGACGCTCACACTATGGCGGTATGAGGGAGACGGTGGATATTCGGTGACGCTTTCCGATGGAGAAGAGCTGATGATTGGTCATTACGATATGTCGTTTTATGCAAAAAAAGATGGATACTCTATATGGTATGGCGGAAATCATGGGTATATGAAAATTGTCGAAAAATATCAAACACACAGAGAAGAGCTCGTTGTGATCAAGGATAGCTTTGCCAATAGCGTTTTGCCCTTTTTGGCCTTACATTATGATCTGACCGTGATCGATCCTCGCTATATAGATCCGCAGGATGAGCAGGTCTTGGCGGCCTTGAATCAAACAAACGTGTTGATTCTGTGCGGTATCGAAACGATCGCCACCGATACGTCAATCGCTAGGCTTTTGACGAACAGTGGCGAAAAATGATATTTACAGACAGATCAGGTGAATATCCCAGGCAGGAATGCCTCGGTAGCGGCGCAGATATAGGCGATAGCTTGGATCAAGGGCGTGTACCAGCAGGGGAAGGGCATACAGATCCTCGCTTCGGTGATAGAGCGAGACGAGAAGCTTGGGGTGCTGTGCATCTATGACCCTTTTGCTTCCCTTGAGTGCCTCTGCCTCTGCGCCTTCTACGTCATATTTGATATAGTCGACAGCCCTTTCTCCGATGATCTCGTCGGGGGTCACGGCCTTGACCGTCATGCTTGTATGAGTGTTTCCGACGTTGGCATTTCGGTTGCCGCTTGCGTCAAAGCTAAGCGTGGCTTGCTCGCTCCATGCCGCCGCCTCAATGGGAAGAACGCTAAATCGTGCTTCTGTCTCAGCGTAAGCAGACAGCTTTTTGTAGTTTCTTCTGTCAGGCTCTACCGCAATGGCAGTGCGTAGCTCGGCATATTCTGCCATCTCCCGAACGGTATCACCGTTGTATGCCCCAAGATCGCACAGGCAGCGTATCTCCTTGGCATTCAAGAGATCTCGGCACACCTCCTCATGCGTTGACGTATGCCCCAAAAGGTGGGATATATTGCCTGTGATGCGGAACATGATCACATCCTCAAATACCCTCTTGGATTGCTCGTCTGCCAGCAGCTCGTAAACCTCTTGCAGCTCCTCTGCATGTGCACGGAAGAAGGGAAGGCTTGAGAGCGTATTGCCAAAGACGGGAACGTCGGGTGCATACAGCTCACACTCCGAGGCGATGCGCAGAATATTCTCAAGAACGTCCTCCCGTGACGTGCCGAAGCTGAGCAGAACGATAAGATTGTCCTTGCCGTATTCCTCGCATATCTCTTGATAGGTTTTGACACGCATGCCCTTATATACGTGTCCCCGCACAAAGCCGTCGCTGGCGAAGACGCCCTGCACGGTGATGCCGTACTGCTCGCAAACGGCCATGATTTTGTCTGCTCCGTTGCCCATCCCGTACAGCACGATCGTTTTTTCGGTTTGCTTGAGGTATTCCCAAAGGTCTTTTTTTATGTCTCGGTTTTTCATATATCTTGACTTTACCTGCTTTGTATGGTATAATATGTCTATCTATACTTTATTGTATCATATTTGAAGGGAGATTTCAATATGGATTGCTTATTCTGTTCGATCGTTGCGGGGAAAATTCCCTCGTCACGTGTGTATGAGGACGACGTTTGCTATGCATTTCGGGATATCCATCCGCAAGCGCCTGTTCATATTCTGGTCATTCCCAAGGAGCATATTTGTTGTGCCAATGCGGTCACGTCGGAGAACAGCGCAACGGTTGCTAAGATCTTTGAGGTCATTCCCGTCATTGCCGCAGAGCAGGGCATAGACAAGAGCGGCTACCGTGTGCTTACCAATTGCGGAGACGATGCCTGCCAGACGGTGAAGCATCTGCATTTCCACATTCTCGGCGGTCGCAAGCTCTCTGAGGAGATGGCGTAATATGGGACCCATGGGCATGCCTCCCCCTATGCGGGAGCCAAAGAACAGCGTGCCTCCTCCCAAGGGCCTGCGTGACGTTCCCCGTTTTGTTGGGGCGTTGCTAGGCGGCTTCTTCTCCCGCCTAGGCTACACGGTATCCATGGTGTGGAAAACAGGACCTTGGATCCTCATTGTGATGATACTTACCTGCCTCTTTGACGGTATTATGCCGATCATCGGCGCACTGCTTTCCAAGGAAATACTCAACGAGCTACAGCTTCATATGGCGGCACGTACCGAGGCTGAGGTGCTTGGCACGGCCTACAACGTTTCCTTCTTTGGTTCGATGATCGTATTGCTTCTCGTCTTTTACTTTTTGTATCGCATACTCAATCAGATCGTGACCCGTATTTCCTTAGCTGTGATCCGCATAGCGGGCGAGAAGGTGACCTGCTTTGTGCGTGTGCAGATCATGAAGAAGGCAGGGGAGCTGGACATGGCGTCCTTTGACGATCCCGAGTTTTACGAGAAGCTGGAGAATGCCAACCGTGAGGCGGGCAACCGTCCCATCTCGGTGCTGACCTCCACCTTTGATTCGGTCAGTAAGACCATTTCGCTGATCAGCTACGTTATTATTCTGGTCACTGCCCCCGGCATGTGGTGGATCGCCCCGGTGATGCTGGCGGTATCTGTGCCGTCTGCTATCATCAGCTTTTACTACCGCCGCAAGAACTTTTTGTATATGCGCCACCGCTCCAAGGACCGCCGTCAGATGAGCTATTATTCCTCGCTGATGGTGAACAAGGATATGGTCAAGGAGATACGTATGTACGATCTGTCAGGTGAGATGGTTGACCGCTTCAACGGTGTGTTTGCCCGATATTATAAGGGACTGCGCCGTTTGATATGGAGTGAGAGCCTGTGGCAGGTGGGGTTGACGCTGGTTTCATCGGTCGTGAACTGTATTTTCTTTGCCATGATCGCCATGCAGGTGTTTGACGGCAGGATCCTCATCGGTGACTATTCGCTGTATACGGGGGCACTTACCTCCATCGCATCCACGGTTGCCGCTCTTATTAAGGTGTCAGCCTCGGTGTATGAGGGGACGCTGTTTGTGGACAACCTGATCTCCTTTATGGAGGTCGAGCCAACCGTTGTGCCGAGTGTCATGACGCCTCGCCGTGTGGCGCACGGTGCGCCGCACACGGTGGAATTCCGCCACGTCAGCTTTGCTTACCCCGGTACGGACAAGCGCGTGCTTGACGACGTCAATCTGTGTTTTGCACCGGGGGAGACCGTGGTGCTTGTGGGGCTTAACGGAGCGGGTAAGACAACGCTGATCAAGCTCTTGACAAGGCTTTACGATCCCACCGAGGGGCAGATCCTGCTTGACGGATACGATATACGGGAATATGACGTAAACGATCTTTACGCTCTGTTCGGCATCATTTTCCAGGATTTTGGTAAATATGCGGTGAGCGTGTCGGAGAACATTCGTTTTGGTAACATACGAAGAGAGCGGGACGAGGAGCGCATCCGCCATGCCGCCATGCAGGCGAATGCCGATGAATACATACGCAAGCTACCCAAGGGGTACGACACAAGCCTGATGCGCATCTTTGAGCCTGAAGGACTTGAGCTGTCGATCGGACAGTGGCAAAAGCTTGCCATTGCCAGAGCCTTTTACAGTGAGTCGGATATTCTGATCTTGGATGAGCCGACCGCTTCGCTTGACCCGATGGCGGAGCAGGAGATCTTCAATCAGTTTGACAGCCTGCGCCGAGGCAAGACCTCGATTTTTGTCTCTCACCGCCTCTCCAGTGCCACCACGGCCTCTAAAATCGTGGTGATGGAGTACGGGCGTGTGATCGAGGAGGGCGACCACAAGGCCCTGATGGCACGCAAGGGCCGCTATTTTGAGCTGTTCAGCACGCAGGCAAAGCGTTATCTTGAGCAGGAGACCGAGCAGGTCGAATCTCCCGTTGATTGACGGTATTTTTGAGAAAAAAGCAGAATGCTGTTGACAACAAAAGAAAAAACGAATATAATAATAAGGTATTTTGATTTTGACATAGGAGTGATAGTATGCAGGTTAAGGTCGTAAAGTTTGGCGGAAGCTCTCTTGCCGATGCCGAGCAGTTCCGCAAGGTGGCAGATATTATTCATGCCGATCCCGCACGCCGCTACGTTGTGCCCTCAGCACCCGGTAAGCGCTTTAAGGATGACGTGAAGGTCACCGATATGCTGTACCATTGCTATGAGCTGGTGCAGAAGAGAGAAAGCATTGACGAATATTATGAAAAGATTGTGGATCGCTACATGGGCATTATTGCCGATCTCGGCTTGAATTTTGACATTCGGGGCGAGCTGGATTACGTGAAGAATGCCATTCAGCACCATTCGGGTCGTGACTATGCTGCCAGCCGAGGAGAGTATCTCAATTCCTTGATTTTGGCAAAGTATATCGGCTATGATTTCATCGATGCCGAGAACGTCATCTTCTTCCGTGAGAACGGTACCTTTGACGAGGCAAAGACCAACGAGATGATGCGTGCCGAGCTGAAAAAGCACGAGAGAGCCGTGATCCCTGGCTTCTACGGCGTGATGCCAAACGGTACCATTAAGACCTTCTCCAGAGGCGGCTCGGATATTACAGGCTCTATCGTGGCACGTGCCGCCGAGGCGGATCTGTATGAGAACTGGACGGACGTGTCGGGCTTCATGATGGCTGACCCGAGAATCATTGATCAGCCTGCCGTGATCCAAACCATTACCTACCGTGAGCTTCGTGAGCTTTCTTATATGGGTGCCACCGTTTTGCATGAGGATGCCATTTTCCCCGTGCGCTATGCAGGTATTCCAATCAACATTCGCAACACCAATGCACCTGCCGATGACGGCACGATGATCGTATCCGAGACGACGGAGTACGATGCCGAGAAGGTCATCACGGGCGTGGCAGGTAAGAAGGGCTTTTCGGTCATCACCATTGAGAAGGATATGATGAATGCCGAGATCGGCTTTGGCCG
>SVTU01000038.1 GCA_015063655.1 Oscillospiraceae bacterium | reverse complement strand
TATGACACGGCGCCTTGTGGGTGAATACGAGCTCTCACAGACCGAGATGCACACCTATTTTGAGGACTCTGTGGGTATGGTGGGCGACTGGCGCCGCCGAGGCCCTGTCTACGAGGTCCCTCTCCGCACGCTGTACACCCGAGAGGTCAGCAATCTGTTTTGCGCAGGGCGTTGTACGTCGGTGACCGAGGCGATGTGGGATATTATGCGGGTCATTCCGTGCTGTGCTGTGACGGGACAGGCGGCTGGCCTTGCGGCCGGCATGGTCAGTGCGGGAGAAGCACTGAACGTAAAGAGGTTGCAAAAGCAGCTCACCGAGAGCGGTGCGGTGCTTCATGAACAAGATATATAAGGGGGATGAAATTATGTCAATCACAATGAGATTTCCAAACGGCCTGCACAAGGCCTTTACCATGAGCTATGATGATGGCGTGAAGCAGGACGTGCGCTTGGTTGAGATCATGAAGCGGTATGGGCTTAAGGGTACCTTTAACGTCAACAGCGGACTGTTCCGTGCCGAGGATGCCGATCCCGATTCGTCTAACCGCTTGAGCGAAAAGGAGGTTCGGGCGCTGTACGTGCCGAACGGGCAGGAGCTTGCCGTGCACGGTCTGCTTCACCAAGGACTTTTGGACCTGCCGATCGAGCAGGTGACCTATGAGGTGATACGGGACAGAGCCAACCTTGAGGATATGCTCGGCATGCCCGTTCGGGGCATGGCGTATGCCTACGGCCACTGCAACGATACTGTGGTCAAGGCCCTGGAGGCCTGCGGTATAGCCTATTCCCGCACCACCATCAGCTCGCAGAAGTTTGCCGTGCCCACCAATTGGCTTCGCCTTGAGGCAACCTGCCACCATAACAATGAACGGCTCTTTGAGCTGGCAGACGAATTTCTTGCCTACACCCCGAGAAGCAGTGCGTATCCCGCCAAGCTCTTTTATCTGTGGGGGCATTCCTATGAGTTTGATTGGAATTTGGAAAACAACAACTGGGAGCGCATCGAAGCATTCGCCGAGAAGATCGGCGGACACGATGACGTTTGGTATGCCACCAACATCGAGATATACGACTACGTTCAGGCCTTTGGGCGCTTGCGCTTCAATCTGGCGCAGACTGTGGTGGAAAACCCCACCGACACCGACGTGTGGTTCCAATGCTCGGGCGGCAAGAGATGGGTCGTTCGTGCAGGAGAGACCTTGAGATTTGGAGAGTGAGAGCATGTTGATCTACTACGTAAGACACGGCCATCCCAATTATACCCCCAATTCGCTCACGCCCTTGGGCGTGCGTCAGGCGGAGGCCGTGGCAAGACGCTTGGCAAGATATGGCGTGGATGCCGTGTATGCCTCTGACTCCGAGCGAGCCATCCAGACGGCGATGCCCACGGCAGAGCTGATCCACAAAAGCACCTCGGATACGCATGCGCCCATCACGCTGCTGCCCTTCTGCAACGAAAAGGTGGCGGGCAAGTATTTCCACGCGGAGGAGAACGGCAAAAAGCAATGGCTGTGGGAGCTTCCGGGCTTCACACGCCTTCTTGCCTCCGATGAAATGGCAAGCCTTGGCTACGAGTGGTATAAGCACCCCGTTTTTGCCGAGCGCCATGTCGAGGAGGGCTTTGCCTACGTCAGTGAGGAGTTGGATGCCCTTCTTGCCTCTCTCGGCTTTGAGCATGACAGAAAAAATCACGTCTATCACGTCCGCAAGCGTGAGAACAAGCGCATCGCACTGTTTGCCCATGAGGGCATCGGTAAGGTGATCATGAGCAGCATGCTGGATATTCCGCTTCCCATGTTTGCCGTGCATACCGACATGTGCCATTCGGGGCTTTCGGTGATCCGCTTTGCGGAGAATGAGGATATCTGCGTGCCCCGCATCATCACCTATTCGAATGATGCTCATCTGTTCTACGATAATATTCCCAATTATTACGGTTCAAGAGAGCCGTTCTGAGGTGCGTGATATGGAGGATGCAAGAAGCTGTGAATATACCGTACAGCAGGCAAGGGAGGGGCGCTTTCGCACCTACCGTGTGCTGATGCTGCTCTCTTACGTGGCCTTTGTGCTGAGCTATGCGGGCGTATGCATGCTGATCCGCTTTTATCCGCTGATGGCGCTGACACCCGTTCTGACGTGGATCCTCGTGTTCTTTACGTGGCGGTACGTCAGCGTGTCGTATCGCTACGAGATCGAATCGGGGCAGTGGCATTTTACCAAGATCATGAACGATCGCTTTTACCGCCCGATGCTCACGCTTCGTATATCCGACATGGCCTGCATCGTGCCGACAGAGGGAAGGACACCGAGAGAGCTGATGGCAGGCTACCGAGGCGCACGCATGATATGGGCAGGCTCTTCCGAGCATTCCCCCGATCTGTATATGGCCGTTTCGGGTGACAAAAAAACGGTGATCTTCTTCGATGCCACAGCCAAGGCCCTCAAGCTGCTTTCCTTTTACAATAAGGCAACGTCAGTTACTGCGGTGCGTTATTAAAAAATATCTCGGATTTATCGAAAAAATTTCAAAAAGCTATTTACAAACTTGAAATAATATGGTATAATAGCAACACATGTCGTCGGCTCGGTTTGCGGATATAAGGCCCTTGATCGGCACTTCACCCGCCGCTTGCTGTGCTTGGCGATAAATATATAATGAGAAAGGTGAAAACAACCATGATGCAGAAGGATGAAAAGCAGGCTATTATCGAGCAGTATGCCACTCACGAGGGTGACACGGGCTCGCCTGAGGTACAGATCGCTCTCTTGACGTACAGAATCAAGAACCTGACCGAGCACCTCAAGGAAAACCACAAGGACCACCACAGCCGTCGCGGTCTTCAGAAGATGGTAGGTCACAGAAGAAATCTTCTGAACTACCTGCAGAAGGTGGATATTGAGCGCTACCGTGCCATTATCGCCAAGCTGAACATCAGAAAGTAACACGTGTGACGGAGTGAGGAGTGGAGGCTTTGGCCTTGACTCTTCACTCCGTACTCTTATTCACACGTCCGTTCGTGTCGAAACCCCTCGATGCGGACAACCCACCCCGTTGTTTACTCTCTCGCAATCGGGTTAGCATTTAATGGAATGCCGAGCCTTTTTCGGTATTGCATTAAGTGTTAAGCCTTTGCGGGGGACGACAAAATAAAACATATTTTGGAGGAAACATTATGTCCAACGCTATCAGTTCACCCATGGAATTCAAGAACTACAAGGCATTTCACTACACGTACGCAGGCAGAGAGCTTGTGATCGAGACGGGTAAGCTTGCCGGCCTTGCCAACGGCTCTGTGCTGGTTCGCTACGGTGAGACGGCTATCCTTTGCTGTGCCACCGCTTCCGCTAAGCCCCGTGAGGGCATCGACTTTTTGCCCCTGTCCGTAGACTACGATGAGAGAATGTACGCCGCAGGCAAGATCCCCGGCGGATACCTCAAGAGAGAGGGTAAGCCCTCTGAGAAGGCAGTCCTTACCTCCCGTGTGATCGACCGCCCCATTCGTCCTCTGTTCCCCAAGGATCTGCGCAATGACGTGGCTCTTACGCTGACGGTTATGTCCGTAGATCCCGATTGCTCGCCCGAGATCGCCGCTATGATCGGTGCTTCCACCGCTCTGGCTATCTCCGACATTCCGTGGAACGGCCCCATCGGCGGTGCGTACATCGGTCTTGTTGACGGCAAGCTCGTGCTCAACCCCACCGAGGCAGAGCAGAAGAAGAGCGATCTGCAGCTCACCGTTGCTGCCTCCACCGAGAAGGTCGTGATGATCGAGGCAGGTGCGAACGAGGTTGACGATGACACCATGTATGAGGCTATCATGTTTGCTCACAGAGAGATCAAGGATCTGCTCGTGTTCATTCATGCCATCATCGATGAGATCGGTAAGCCCAAGTTCTCCTATCCCTCCTGCGAGCTTGACCACGACATGTTCGATAAGGTTTTTGCCTTCTGCGAGAAGGATATGATGGAGGCACTGGACACCGACGATAAGAACGTTCGTGATGAGAAGGTGGTTCCGATCACCGATGCCATCCTCGAGAAGTTCTCCGAGGAGTATCCCGAGATCGGCTCTATGATGGACGAGCTGATCTATAAGATCCAGAAGAAGATCGTTCGCCGCTGGCTGCTTGTTGACAAGAAGCGTGTTGACGGCAGACGTATGGATCAGATCAGACCCCTTGGCAGTGAGGTTGGCCTTTTGCCCCGTGCTCACGGCTCGGGACTCTTTACCAGAGGTCAGACCCAGGTGCTGACGGTGGCAACCCTTGGTATGCTCTCCGAGGCACAGATGCTGGACGGTATCGACAGCGAGACTGAAAAGAGATATATGCACCACTACAACATGCCCGGTTTTTCTACGGGTGAGGCAAAGCCCTCCCGCAGCCCCGGACGCCGTGAGATCGGTCACGGCGCACTGGCTGAGCGCTCGCTCGTGCCCGTGCTTCCTTCTCCCGAGGAATTCCCCTATGCTATCCGCTTGGTATCCGACGTGGTATCCTCCAACGGCTCTACCTCACAGGGCTCTGTGTGCGGCTCTACGCTTGCTCTGATGGATGCAGGTGTGCCGATCAAGGCTCCCGTTGCGGGTATTTCCTGTGGTCTGATCACCGCTGAGGACGGAAGCTGGGATACCATGCTTGACATTCAGGGTCTTGAGGACTTCTACGGCGATATGGACTTCAAGGTTGCCGGTACGCATAAGGGTATCACATCCATTCAGATGGACCTCAAGGTTGACGGCTTGACGCCCGAGATCATCAAGGCCGCTTTGACGCAGACGCACATCGGACGTGATTACATCATCGACGAGGTGCTTCTCAAGGCTATTCCCGCTCCCCGTGCCGAGGTCTCCAAGTACGCTCCTAAGATGACGTCCTTCAAGATCGATCCCGACAAGATCCGCGAGGTGATCGGTAAGGGCGGCTCTGTGATCCAGAAGATCGTTGCCGAGTCGGGTGCTAAGGTGGATATTGACGATGACGGCATCATCTGCATTGCCGCTGTGAACGGCGAGTCCGCCGCCAAGGCCAAGGCTATGATCGACGCGATCGTATTCGAGCCTGAGGTTGGTGCTGTGTATACCGGTAAGGTAACGGGCATCAAGGAGTTTGGCTGCTTCGTGGAGTATGCACCCGGTAAGGAGGGCATGGTTCACATCTCCAAGATCGCTCCCAAGAGAATTGAAAAGGTTGAGGACGTCCTCGCATTGGGCGACGTCGTGAAGGTGAAGTATATGGGCCTTGACAAGAAGGGCCGCATGGACTTCTCCATTAAGGATGCCGAGTAATTCGGTATCCAACCCCGCAAAATACAAAAGGAGGACTCCCTATGAGCAACAATCAAGGTAAAACCAAAACACTCATGACATGTATTTACGCTACGGTCATTGCCATCGTGGCTCTGCTGCTCGTCTTTTCCGTGGTGCAGATCGCATCCAAGGTCAAGGAGAAGAAATCGGGTGACGATAATCCTTCGGGCGGTGAGGGTGGCCTTGTAGGCTATGAAGCCCGTGAGGTCAACGCTGCCGAGATCTATTCGGGCTACCTCCGTTTGTTATCGGACGGTGACGAGACGGCTTCCGGCTTGGTTAACATCTCTCAGAACAGAGTGAAAAAAGCCGATCAAAATACAGGATTTGATTATTATTATACTGTGAGGGAGACGGGAAAGTATCATGCAGATGCACAGGCCGTAACTGCACTCAATGACATGATTAAGGCATTCTACGAGCAGAATAATAAAAACGATAATATTTGGATTTGGCAAGCGTGTGACATCGATTCCGAAAATCAAGATGCCGAATACCGTATGGGTACGGCTTTCGATTTGTATTATAGCGAAGATGGAAAAAAGCTTCCTGTTAGTCGCACACACGCTACGTACGGTTGGTTCTATACCAATGCGTACAAGTACGGTTTTATCGTTCGTTACCCCAACGCTACGGAGGAGTCTGCCGAGAGCGGCAGTGTATTCCGCTACGTTGGTGTGGCACACGCCAAGTATATCACGGATAGCAAGCTGACCTTGGAGGCTTACATTGAGCTTATCAAGGAAAAGGAGGCAGGAAGCGGCTTGATCATCGGCGGTGCCGACGGCAACCGCTACGAGGTCTATTACGTAGCCTCTGAGGGAGATACGACCGAGGTGATGCTGCCCACGTCGTATGAGTACACGCTGGGTGGAGACGGCGCTACGGGCTTTATTGTGACGGTGAACCGTTCGAAGCGAGTAACCAATAATTAACCGTTTGGCAGAGAGCTTGCTCTCTGCCAAACTTATATAATTTTTGATTGAGGCTTGTATTCTTAAAAAAACGTGGTACAATATACAGGGAGAGGATCACATGTATGGCAGGAAAGGAACAAAAACATGGAACAAACAACCGTGCCTAACACAAACGTACTTTCCAAGATGAAGCAAAAGGCGAAGTCCTTGACCGATACACGCTTTTCTATGGATTACGATCTTACCTTGAAGATATACTCGCCCTCTGCGGGAGACGCTGAGAGCTGCTCTCACAGGTGGCAGGGCTCGGAGGATTGTAATCTTGTGCGAAAGCTGTTGGGGCTTGGTGCGATCGTGGCTGTGATGGGGATTTCTCTTTCGGCTTGTCGATTGCTTCGCAAATGACACAAGGCGGGGCGTCCTGCATGGGGCGCTCCGCTCGAAGAGGTGAGCATGATACATATTTTGTGGGAGGACAGCGGGCTGTTGATCGTCTGCAAGCCCTCGGGAACCATCTGTGAAAGAGATGAAAGCAAAAGCACGAGCCTTCCTTGCCTTTTGGAGCAAGAGCTTGTCCGGAGAGGGGACAAGCCCGTTACGCTTTATCCCATATACCGCTTGGACAAAGAGGTGTCGGGTGTGCTGGTGCTGGCCAAGCATGCGAAAATGGCAGGTCTGCTTTCGGCGCTTGTGGCAGAGCGGCGTATGAACAAGACCTATCTTGCATTGGCAGAGGGTACGGTTGAGCCGATCGCCGATACCCTGCAGGATCTGCTGTACCACGATGCAAAACGAAATAAGACCTACGTGGTCAAGCGGGAGAGGCGGGGCGTTAAGCCTGCTTCGCTGTCATATGAGCGGCTTGCTGTGAAGGACGGCTGCTCCGTGCTTCGCATTGAGCTGCACACGGGGCGCACGCATCAGATACGGGTTCAGCTTGCCTCCCGTCAGCATCCCGTATGCGGTGACAGACGGTATGGCTCGTCAAGAAAGGGAGATCTGAGCCTACTTTGCCATCGGGTTGCCTTTGTTCATCCCGTGACAGGGGAGCAGGTGGACGTGTCCGTATGGCCCGATTTTTGGGAGACGGGGACGGACGATCCTGCCTTCGGGGATTGACAAAACGCAAAACCCATCGTATAATATGACGTAGAAACTGAAAGTACGGGAAATAGGAAATATATGGATTTTAAGAAGATAACCCTTGATGATTTTGGCATCCTTCGTGAGGCGTTGGCTCGGTATCGGGGAAGAATATGCGATATATCCCCGGGAAACCTGGTGTTTTGGCGGGATTATTATGACATTTCGTATGCTAAGGGAGACAGCGGTTTGATCCTTCGCTTTGGCGATATGGACGGCATGACCTGCTATTGGTGCGAGTCGGAGCGTGCCGTGCGTGCCTTGCTCGCTCATACGGGCGAGGCCGTTTCCTTGACGTGCCTGTGTGAGGATGAGGTTGCCCGACTGTCGCAATCCTTTTGTGTGCGTGACGTGTGGCACGACCGAGATTGGGACGATTATCTCTATTCTGCCGAGGAATTGATCGCCCTGCGGGGCAAACGCTTTCACGCCAAGAAGAATCATGTCAACAGGTTCCGCAAGAGCTATCCCGACGCCCGCTTTGAACCCTTGACGGCAGAGCATGCCGAGGCGGTGAGGGCGTTCCTTTACGACTATTTCCACACCTTTGGCAAGGAGGATGCCGAGGTTGCCGCCCACGAGGAGCAGCAGCTGTGCGAGCAGCTTATGCACTGGGATGCCTACGGGCAGTGCGGCGGCGTGCTGTGGGTGGGCGATCGCATAGCGGGCGTTTCCATCGGCGAGGTCGTGGGGGAAACGCTGATCGTGCATACCGAGAAGGCGGATACCGCCTTTGACGGGGCATATCCCATGCTGATGCAGTCCTTTGCCGCTGCCTATGGGGCAGAATGCCGTTATATCAACCGTGAGGAGGATTGCGGTGTGGAGGGGCTGCGTGCCTCCAAGCTATCCTATCAGCCTATTGAAATTCGAAAAAAATACTGCCTTGTGATCAGCGATGCAGGGGCAGAGACAAGAGAGGAATAATATAATGAAGATCGGAATGAATTTACATTCGTACCCAGTCCCCTTGGAGGAGGATGTGTTGCTTCTCAAGAAGCACGGCTTTGAGGCTACCTTCTGCGGCTCTTCGCATCCGCAGCTGGAGGAGGCCATGCGTCTGTGCCGCCGTGAGGGGATTGAGGTGGCAAGCTATCACGCTCCCTTTGGCGGAATTAACAATATTTGGATGGACGTGCCTGCGGGTGAGAATATGCTTTCCGAGCTGATGCAGGCTGTTGATAACTGCCATCGCTTCGAAGTACCCGTTCTTGTGGTTCACCTGTCCAGCGGAGAGGCCGCCCCCCGTGTTAACGACACGGGCTTGGCTCGCTTTGACCGTCTGATGGCATACGCCAAGGAGAAGGGCGTTACGATCGCTTATGAAAATCAGAGAAAGATCGGCAACCTTGCCGTTGTGATCGAGGCCTATCCCGAAGCAGGCTTCTGCTGGGATTGCGGCCACGAGGCCTGCTTTGCCTACGGCAGGGACTATATGCCTCAGTTCGGCCATCGCCTGGTCGCTCTGCATATTCACGATAACCACGGGGTACATAACGAGGATGAGCATATGCTCCCCTTCGATGCTACGCTTGATTTCGACCGTGTGGCAAGAGAGATCGCCGTCACGCCCTTTAGAGGGCCGTTTATGCTGGAGGTCATGCGCAATCACTCCAAGTACTACGGTGATGTGAGCGTGGAAGAATACTATGACAGAGCCGCCAAGGCGGCAAGACGTGTGGCAGACGAGATCGAGCGTCTGCGCGGAAATATGTGACATATCATAGCGCCGTGCCCCGAGGGGCACGGCGCATCAATATTCGCCTGCGGCGATCGATATGCGCTTTGTGTCCGTAAGGGCACAAAGCATGGTTTTATGAACCGGATTACAGAATATCCTCAATGACGTTTGTCATGCTGTACAGACCCGCAGTCTTTCCCTTGAGATACGAGGCGGCACGCAGTGCGCCTGCGGCAAAGATATCACGGGAGGCGGCACTGTGACTCAGGGTAATGACCTCGTTATTGCCTGCAAAGATGACCTCGTGCTCGCCCACGATGCTTCCGCCTCGCACCGAGTGAATGCCGATCTCCTCAGGGGTGCGTTTGCGGCGTACGGCGTGGCGGTCGAATACGTATTCCGTGTTCTCTCGCTCACTGCGAATGGCATCAGCCAGCATGAGCGCCGTGCCGCTGGGGGCATCCAGCTTTTGATTATGGTGCTTTTCCACGATCTCTACATCAAAGTCCGTACCCAACGTTTTGGCCGCTTTGCGGCACAGCTCGATCATCAGATTGATGCCGATAGACATGTTGCCCGAGCGGAATACGGCAATGCTGTTGGCTGCCTCGGACAGAAGAGCAAGCTCCTCGTCGGTGTGTCCCGTGGTGCAGACCACCAAGGGCGTTTCCGTGCGCTTGGCATAGGCAAGGAGAGAGGGAAGGGCGGTGTGATGGGAAAAATCCACGATCACGTCGGCTCGGTCGGGAAACTCCTCAATGCTTTGGTAGACGGGAAAGCTTGCCACGCTATCCAAGGCAGAGGCGTTGACGTCCACGCCTGCCACGATACGGCAATCGGCAACGGACTCTGTGCGCTCAATAATGGCACGCCCCATGCGTCCGCCACAGCCGCATAAAATCATATTGGTCATATTTTTTCGTCCTTTGAAGCAGAATTACAGAAGGTGATAGGCCTTCATGGTGGCCATCAGCTTATCACGGTTGGCGTCCTCCATCTCGCACAGAGGCAAGCGCATCTCAATGTCACAATAGCCAAGAGCCGCCATGGCGGTCTTGACGGGAATGGGATTGACCTCGCAAAACAGATCGTTGATGAGGCGCAGATAGTCCAGCTGCAGCTTGGCGGCCGTGGTGTAGTCGTTGTTCAGGCAGGCAAGGCACATGTCGTGCGTCTCTTGAGGCAGCAGGTTGGACAGCACGGAGATCACGCCCTTACCGCCCAAGGACATGATGGGAACGATCTGATCGTCGTTGCCCGAGTAAATATCAAAGGCGTCGCCGCATTCGGCGATCAGGGCGGCAATACTGCTGATATTGCCCGATGCCTCCTTCACGGCAACGATGCGCTCATGCTTGGCAAGCTCACGGTATGCCGCAAGCGAGATGTTACAGCCTGTGCGGGAGGGCACGTTATACAGAATGATGGGTTTGTCGGTCTTATCGGCTGTCTCAAGGAAGTTTTTCACAAGCCCCTTGGTGCTTGCCTTGTTGTAATAGGGGGTAACGAGAAGCAGGGCATCCGCACCCACCTCGCAGGCGTACTGCGAAAGCTCGATGCCGTAGGCGGTATCGTTTGAGCCTGTTCCTGCGATCACGGGCACACGGCCGGCGACCTTTTCAACGGAATATTTGATCAGCTCGCAGTGCTCCTCGTGCGTCAGCGTTGCCGCCTCGCCCGTGGTGCCTGCCACAACGATGGCATCGATGCCGCCCTTGATCTGTTGCTCGATGATACGGCCGAAGCGGTCAAAGTCGATAGCCCCGTTTTGGAAGGGCGTGATGATGGCGGTGGCTGCTCCTTGGAAAATAGAAGGCTTTAATTTGCTCATGGTAGGTTTCCTTTCTGTGCGATTTTTTGCGATATAAATATAAAAATAAAAAAACTGGTTGAAAACCAGCTGAAATTGTAATATAATATAGGTATACCCCGTGCTTATATTGACAATACCAGATAGCTCTCCATCATATGATGACAGTCCGTCAGCTATGAACCGAGCGGACCGGTACACATTGTCGCCGCACAATATGCCCTCGGCGTTCTGCCCTCGTTGGCGGTCTCTTGCGGTTGCGGCAACCTCAACCGACAGCGGTGGAAAAACGCACCTCTATCATTATTTTATTCCATTCATTATCATATCATACCTTTTGACGTATGTCAAGACATATTTGAAATTTTTATCGAAACGGAGATCCCGATGATACAGAACATAAAGCCTCATACCGATTTGCGAACGTCCGATTTCTTTTACGAGCTTCCCGAGCGGCTGATTGCGCAGCATCCCGTCGAGCAGAGGGATACCTCTCGGCTGATGGTGTTGGACCGTAAGAGCGGGAGCATAGAGCATCGGCATTTTTTTGATATTTTGGACTATTTGCGCCCCGAGGACGTATTGGTCATCAATGATTCCAAGGTGATCCCTGCCCGATTGTACGGCCACGTAGAGGGCCGAGAGGAGGCGGGCATCGAGCTGCTTTTGCTTCGTCAGCGTTCTCTTGATACGTGGGAGACACTGGTCAAGCCGGGAAAGCGGGCAAGAGTCGGAGCGAAGCTTTGCTTTGGCGACGGCATGCTTAAGGGAGAGGTGCTTGAGCTTGTGCAGGAGGGAAACCGCCTCATTCGCTTTGATTATGACCGAACCGAGCATGACAGTATCTATTCCGTTCTGCATAAAATCGGGCTGATGCCCCTGCCACCGTATATTACCGAGCGTCTGGAGGATCAGTCCCGTTATCAAACGGTGTATGCCAGGGAAGAGGGCTCGGCGGCAGCCCCCACGGCCGGTCTGCACTTTACCGAGGCACTGTTGGAAAAAATTCGGGCGAAGGGAACGGCCATCGTGCCCGTCATGCTCCACGTGGGGCTTGGTACCTTCCGCCCCGTAAAGGCCGACCGTATTGAGAGCACGTGATGCACACCGAGTT
>SVTU01000037.1 GCA_015063655.1 Oscillospiraceae bacterium | reverse complement strand
ATCAGACGCTACGGCATTCTACAACCTCTCACCGTTCGCCCCTCCGATTCCGATGACATTTATGAATACGAGTTGATCGCAGGCGAGCGGCGCTTGCGAGCTGCCAAGCTCCTCGGGTATTTGACCGTCCCTTGTCTGATCATGAGTGCAAGCGAGCAGGATTCTGCCGAAATGGCGATCATCGAGAACCTTTTGCGAGAAGATTTGAACATGTTTGAGCAAGCGTATGGCTTCCAGAAGCTGATCGAAAACCACCATTTGACGCAAGAAGAGGTTGCAAAACGTATGTCTCTCAGCCAATCCGCTGTGGCCAACAAGCTCAGGCTGTTAAAATTGGATTACAGCGAACAGCAGTTGATATTAGAAAATCGTCTGACCGAACGACACGCACGGGCTTTACTCAAGATCGACACGCACGAGCTAAGGGTTGAAGCCATTCGTCACATCGCAGCTCACGCCATGACGGTTTTAAACAGTGAGGCTTACATAGAGTCACTATTAGACGCAAAGCAAGCGCCTGTCAAGGAGAGTAGTAGCGAGGAATTACCGATCGAGCCGTACCACAGTAACCTGATCAATTCGCTCAAGCGACGGATAGATAACATCAAGAGAAGTGGAAGGGATGCCAAAATGTGTGTTCATAACCACAAAAACGAAATAGAGATACGCATTCGTGTGGCAAAATAACACTTGTTGATCACTCAACATTTATGTTTCACGTGAAACATAAATACTTTATCAGCCGTTTGTGTTTCACGTGAAACACAAACGGCAATATTTATATTTTTTTCGCACTTTTCTATTGCAATTCATTCATTTTTATGATATAATTCTATCGATACGTATATCCATCTCATATCACAACGAAAGGAAGATACCTATGGGAAAAATTATTTCGTTTGCCAACCAAAAAGGCGGCGTAGGCAAAACCACGTCATGCGTAAACGTGGCAGCAGGTCTTGGCCTTCTCGGATACCGTGTCTTATTGGTTGATCTTGATCCTCAGGGCAACGCCACATCGGGCGTCGGCATTCCCAAAAGAAGCCTAAAAGGCTCTACAAGAGAGCTTCTTTCGGCCAAAATGACGGCAGAAGAGGTTATTGTTGAAACAAAATTCGATAATTTGAGTATTGTTCCCACCAATACGTCGCTTTCCAGCGCCGAATTCGATCTGTATGACTTTGACGAAAGCGAATACTGCATGAAGAGAGCCTTAGCGCCCGTCAAGGATCAATATGATTACATACTGATTGACTGCCCGCCGTCTCTCGGCGTGCTTACCATCAACGCCTTTGCCGCAAGCGACGGCGTCATCGTACCCATGCAGTGTGAATTTTATGCACTTGAGGGCCTTTCTCAGCTGATGATCACCATCAACCGCATCAAGCGTCTGTACAATCCCGATCTGAACGTCAGCGGCGTTCTCATCACCATGTACAATGGCCGTCTGCTCCTGTCCATGCAGGTCATGGCCGAGCTCGAAAAGCACTATGCCGATCAGCTCTTTAACACCAAGATCTCCCGCAACGTCAAGCTCACGGAAGCACCCGGCTTTGGCAAGCCCGTTTTCTATCACGACAAGAACTCCAAGGGCGCTAAGGAGTATATGGAAGTTGCAAAAGAGCTTTCTAAGCGTATTTAAGGAGGGAGCAGTATGGCAAAAAAGCAATCAGGACTTGGCAGAGGCCTTGGCGATCTCTTAGAAGATAACAAGCCCGAGATCCGCTCTTCGTCCCGTGTCGTCATCCGTGAGGATAAAAAGGATGCTCCCAAGGCAAGCGTGGGGCTATATGACGGTCTTTCGGGTCACAAAAACAGAAGCGTAAAGGCCAATTTCCGACAAAATACGACAAAAAAGTAAGGAGGACGTGACGTGGCAAGAAAACCCGGAGGTCTCGGAAGAGACTTTTATGAGATTTATAATGATAACAACCCAGAAAAGGGAAGCAACCAAACCATTCGCATAGCGGATATCGAGCCGAGACGGGATCAGCCCCGCAAGCAGTTTGACCGTGAGGCATTAGAGACGTTAGCCGACTCCATTGCAACCTATGGTGTGCTTCAGCCGATCATCGTCAGAGAAAACGCATCCATCCCGGGTGTATATGAAATCATTGCAGGTGAACGCCGCTGGCGTGCCTCCAAAATGGCCGGTCTTACCGAAATCCCCGCCATCGTCTTTGACGGTGACGAGCTGAAGGCCGCTCAGGTCGCTCTGATCGAGAACATTCAGCGTGAGGACCTCAATCCCGTTGAAGAAGCCTTCGCTTACGGGGCTCTTATCGAGCGATATGGGCTAACGCAGGATCAAGTGGCCAAGCAGGTCGGCAAAAGCCGTCCCGCCGTTGCCAACACACTGCGTCTGTTGGAATTGCCCGACGAGGTTTTGGACATGCTAAAGAACGGAGAGCTTTCTGCAGGCCACGCCCGTGCTTTGCTTGGGCTTAACAGTGAGGACGACGTCGTCTTCCTTGCCAAGCGCATCGTAGAGCGTGATATGTCGGTGCGTGAGGTCGAGGCCGCCGTCCGCCGTCTGCGTGAGCGTGCCGAGGCAGAGGAAGAGGAGGCAGAGACCGAGGCCATGCATCCTCAGGTCAAGGCCCATATGAAGGAGCTGGAGAGACGGGCCATGTCCGCCCTCGGCCGCAAGGTGCGCATTTCCCGTTCCACCAAAAAGAAGATCGTGGAGCTGTCCTATGATGACGACAGCGACCTGGAGGCACTTCTCATCGCCCTGTGTGGCAACACCATTTTCAACGAAACCGAAAACGACAGATAAAATACAACACAAGAGGAAAATAACATGTTAGATATCAGATACATCAAGGAAAATCCCGATGAGGTCATTGCCAGACTTGCCAAGAAGGGAAAGGATGCCAAGGAGGAGATCGCACAGATCCTGGCACTTGACGCCGAAAGACGTGCGCTGATCGCCGAAACGGAAAAGATCAAGGCCGAGCAGAACAAGATCAACAAGCTCATTCCCCAATACAAGAAGGAAGGGAAGGACCTCGCTCCCATTTTCGCACAGACTAAGGCGATGGGCGCGCAGACCAAGGAGAACGACGAGAAGATCAAGGACGTTGAGGCCAAATTCTCTGCACTGATGCTGGGGCTGCCCAATCTTCCTGATAACGATCTGTTACCCGGAGGCAAGGAGAACAACGAGCCTCTGCGCTATTTCGGAAATCCGAAAGAGTTTGGCTTTGAGCCGAAGAACCACGTAGACCTTTGCACCGACCTCGGTCTGATCGACTACAAGCGGGGCGCAAAGCTCTCGGGCGCAGGCTTCTGGATCTACAGCGGCATGGGCGCACGCCTGGAGTGGGCCTTGCTCAACTACTTTATCGACACGCACATTGCCAACGGCTACGAGCTGATGCTCGTGCCCCACATGCTGGGCTATGAGTGCGGACTGACGGCAGGTCAGTTCCCGAAGTTTGCCGAGGACGTGTATTGGCTGGAGACTGCGGAGGACGAGCGTCGCCGCTTCATGCTCCCCACGGCCGAAACGGCCCTTGTCTCCCTGCACCGTGACGAGATCCTGACCGAGGCCGATCTGCCCCGCAAGTATATCTCCTACACGCCCTGCTTCCGCCGTGAGGCAGGCTCCTACCGTGCCGACGAGCGAGGCATGGTGAGAGGCCATCAGTTCAATAAGGTCGAGATGGTGCAGTACACCCTGCCCGAGAAAAGCGACGAGGCCTTCGAGGAGCTGGTTGCCAATGCCGAAAATCTTGTAAAGGGTCTTGGCTTCCACTTCCGCACCGTCAAGCTGGCGGCAGAGGACTGCTCCGCCTCCATGGCACGCACGTACGATATCGAGATCAACATTCCCTCCATGAACGGCTACAAGGAGGTCTCCTCGGTTTCCAACGCCCGTGACTACCAGGCAAGACGAGGCATGATGCGTGTTAAGAGAAGCGACGGCACCATGGAATTCGTTCACACCCTCAACGGCTCGGGCCTTGCCACCAGCCGTATTCTGCCCGCTCTTGTCGAGCAGAATCAGCTTGCCGACGGCTCTGTAAAGGTGCCCGAGGTGCTGCAGAAGTATCTGGGTGTAGAGGTCATTAAAAAATAAGCAACGCTATCCAAAAAAGAGCTGTCTCATACGTAACGGGACAGCACCGCATCCAAGCAAATGAAAGGAGATGATGCTATGACGACACCGTTTATGCTATCCGCAGACGAGCCAACGTTTTGGCAAACGCTATGGGACTATATCGTCAACACGTTCTTCTCCGACAACACCGCCACCTATGACAACCTCGGCTTTGGCGCAGGCACGGCCATCAGCCTGCGGGGCATTGTGTTCGGCTTTGCCATCGGCATGGTCATTGCAGCCTTTGCCGTCACCGCCGACAAGCGCATTCTGGGCAAATTTGTGCGCCACCTGCTCCGTGAGAACGTCGTGGGCAGGGAAAACGCCAAAACCCTGTACGACCTCGGCTTTCTGACAAGCCACACCGTGCGCCATTCGGTCAGACGAAGCGTCAACGTCAGACGAGTCGTCAAATGCGTCGAGGAGGAGGACTTTGAGGCCGAGCAGGCACGAAAAAGGGAAGAGCATGAAAAAAAGAGAGAGGCCGATCCCTCCTTGCCCGCCTTTGCCTCCGTTACATACCGTATCGACGTGGAAAGCGATCATTTCTACATACCCGAGGAGTCCAAGTATACGGCAGAGGCAAAGTTTGATAAGCGAGGCACCACGTGGCTGGCTTGCTTTATGATGATCATCGTCCTTTTGGTGCTTTGCTCCGTTCTGCTTGTTGCCATTCCGTACCTTCTGTCCCTGATGAACGAGCTTGCAGGCGCGTTTTCCTCCATGGGAAGCGACCGCATTCTGTGAGGTGAGCCATGACCACGCAAAGAACCGCAGACGAGCTTCGCCCCACACGCTTTGAGGACATCGTCGGTCAGGAGCATTTGTTTGGCGAGCGAGGCGTTATTCGCCGCATGATCGCCTCGGGCCGTGTCACCAACATGATCTTCTACGGCCCGCCCGGCACGGGAAAGACCACCGCCGCCGAGATCATCGCCAGAGAATCGGGCATGGTGTTTCACAAGCTCAACGCCACCACCGCCTCCCTCTCCGACGTCAAGGACATTCTCGGCAGTACGAACACACTTTTTGCCGCGAACGGCGTGCTGCTCTATTTGGACGAGATCCAGTATTTCAACAAAAAGCAGCAGCAGTCTCTTCTTGAGTATATCGAGGACGGACGTGTCACGCTGATCGCATCCACCACCGAAAACCCCCATTTTTACGTATACAACGCCATCATTTCCCGCTCCTCGCTCTTTGAGTTCCGCCCCGTCGCCCCCAAGGCCTGCACGGTGGCACTCTCCCGTGCGCTGGCGTATCTCAACGAACAGCACAAGGAAAACAAAACGGCAGACGGGGAAGCCCTCACGTATATCGCCAAATGCACGGGCGGCGACGTCCGCCGTGCCATTGGCCTGTTGGAAAACGCCTTCTTTGCCGCCGATGCGGTCATCGACCGCGAGAGTGTGGACGGCTTTGCCACCCGTGTGGGCAATTTTGATGACGATACCCACTTTGACCTGCTCTCCTGCCTGCAAAAATCCATTCGAGGCTCAGACCCCGATGCCGCCGTCTTCTATCTTGCCAAACTTCTTTCGCTTGGCGAGCTGATCTCGGTATGCCGCCGTCTGCAGGTCATTGCCAGTGAGGACGTGGGGCTTGCCTACCCGATGGCGGCCGCCGTCACCCGTGCGTGCTGTGAGTCCGCCAAGGAGCTGGGATTGCCCGAGGCTCGCATCCCTCTGGCCAATGCCGCCATTCTGTTGGCCACCGCCCCCAAGTCAAACGCCGCCGAAGCGGCAGTGGATGCGGCTATGGCTGACGTAGAGGCGGGCATGGGACGCATCGTTCCCGTTCCCCTGCAAGCACCGCTCTTCCGAGGCTACCGCTACCCCCACGACTATCCCAACCACTACGTGCGTCAGCAGTATCTGCCTGACGACGTCAAGGATAAGGTGTATTACCGCTACGGCGACAACAAGACCGAGCAAGCCGCCAAGGCGTATGCCGACCGCATCAAGGGCAACGAATAGGGGGCAGCCATGAAAGCCTTTCTTATCAAGCACCGTCAATTTTTGATGTATATGCTGTTCGGTGTTATCACCACCGCCGTGTCACTCTTTTTCTGCTTCCTCACACTGCAAACGCTTGGCAGGATCTTCTCCGAGAACGGCTCGCCCAAAACGTGGGTAGACGTCGCCGCCAGCATCATACAGTGGACAAGCGGTGTGCTGGTGGCCTTCTTCACCAACCGACGCTGGGTCTTTACCGACCACGGCGTACAGGGCAGACGGGGATTTTGCCGACAGCTTGTGCGCTTTTCGGGCGCACGTGCCGCCACGCTTCTGCTGGAGATCGCCGTCAATCTCGGCGTAATCTTTGCATTGGAGCATAGCGGCTATACCGTCTTTACGCTTCCCCTGATCCCCATTCCGATGAGCGAGCGCACGTGGGCAAAGCTTGCTTCCTGTGCCGCCGTCATCATCGGCAATTATATTCTCAGTAAGCTTTGGGTCTTCCGCAAGGAGACACAAGGGCCGCAGGACTCGTAACCTATTATGAAAGACAGAAAGGGCATAACTCCTATGGAACATCTTGACAAGGTTCATCAAATCATATTCGACATGCTGTGCGCCATCGACGACCTGTGCCACCGCCATAATATTCAATACTTTTTGGATGCAGGGACACTGCTTGGCGCTGTCCGCCACAAGGATTTTATTCCGTGGGACGACGATGCCGACCTGACCATGCGCCGAGAGGAATATGAAAAGCTCCTCAAGGTCGCTCACGAGCTTCCCGAGCCATACCGCCTCATCACCCCCGATGACTACGGCGGATACTTCTTCGATTTTATCCCCCGCTTCATCAATACAGAAGAGCTGCTCCGCACGCCCACCCCCGAGGACGAAGCGCAGCTCAATCATCAGAACTGCATTGCCGTGGATATCTTTTTGCTGGACGAGGCACCCGACAGCAGTGCCGCCTTCCGTTGCCAGGTTCTGCGCCAGAAGATGGTGTACGGCAACGCCATGGCACACCGCTATGAAAAGAACAAAAAGAAATATTCCTTCGTGCAGGCTCTGCAGGTCAAAACACTTCGTGCCTTTGGCCGTTGCATGAGTCTTTCTCAGGTGCTTCAAAAGCAGGAGAGGATCGCAACAGCCTATCGGGGTAAGGAAGGGAAGTACTATTGGCAAGCCAACGGCCTTGTGTCGGATCTGCACCGCCGTTGGGAGCGCAACGCCTACGTAGAGACCGTTCAGCTTCCGCTTCGCGACCGTCTGTTTGACTGCCCCGCAGGCTGGGATCACATTCTCACCACATTTTACGGAGATTACATGACGCCCCCCAAGGAAGAGGACAGGCGCCCAATGCATTTATGATGGAAAAGGAAAACAAGCTCACCGCAGGTCGCGGCGTTCGAGACATGATCTACAGCATCAGCGCCACGGCCTTCTTCAATATGATCATACAGCTCGTGCTGTATCCCTTTATGGCCCGCCGCCTCGGCGACGAGGGCTACGGCCTCGCCTTGGCCGCCCTGTCCTTTGTGGCCATTTCGGCAGGCACGGTGGGAACGGCGGCCAACTATTCCCGCATGGTCAGCCATAAAACACTTAAGCCAACCAACGGAGACTACAACATCATTATGCTGGCAGGCGGCATCCTGTGCGGCGTGCTTGGAGTCGGCTATCTGGCCATAAACGGCATGGCCTCTCCCGTCGTATGCATGCTGTTTGCACTGCTGTTGCTGCTCACGGCCTTCCGCTACTACTCGGACGTGGACTTCCGCCTGTCGTCGAACTTCTTCCGATACATGGTGTTCTACGTCATCATCTCGCTTGGCTACGTGCTGGGGCTTGCCGTTTTTGCCCTCACGGGCGAATGGATGTGGGCGCTCATCGTGGGCGAGGCACTGGGCGTGGGCTACGTGGTGCTGTTCGGCACGATCTACCGCTCCGATCTGCTCCGCAAAAGCCGCAGCTTCAAGCCCGTATGCGCCAGCATGGGCCTCATTCTGCTATCCACCCTCATCGAAAATCTCGCCCTCAACTCCGACCGTCTGCTTCTGGCCGCCTTTGAGAGCGGCACGGCGGCTGCCATTTACTACACGGCCTCGCTGTTCGGCAAGGTCGTGGCCATGCTGACCGTCCCCATCAACTCGCTCATCATCAGCTATCTTGTCAAGCTGGACGTACGCCTTTCGCCTCGCTTCTGGCGGTACTGCATGATCATTGCCGTAGCGGTAGGCGGCGTTGCCTTTGGCGGATGCGTCTTGGTATCCCCGCTCTTTTTGCGCCTGCTGTATCCCGATCTGTACGAGGCGGCACGCCCCTATATCGCCTCGGCCATTCTCGGGCAGATCTTCTACTTCATCTCCAACGTGCTGGTTATCATTCTGCTCAAGTTCCGAGGAGAGAAGAAGCAGTTTGCCTTTAACGTCATCTATGCCGTTGAATTTTTCGCCCTCACCGTGCCCTGCACGGTGCTGTGGGGTCTTAACGGCTTTGTATGGTCCTCTCTCGGTGCCAACGCCCTGCGCTTTTTGATGGTTGCCGTGTGGGGTGCCGTTGAGGCAAGAAACGACAAAAAATATCAAGAAGCAGGAAAATAAGCAGGATTTATGACGCAAGATATGCAATTTTGCATTCATAACACTCGATTGTGTGAATAAATTGTAAATGTTTTGAAATTTTACACACTCCTGCTTGCATTTTGGTGCCGTGCGTGATATAATGTGTACCAATATCCCAATGGAGGTAACCCATGTCAGATTTACAAAACACCGCTTCCTTTGACGAAAGCGCCTATAAAAAATACGTAGAACGTGCCGCCGAGGCCTATCACATTCCCGCCGAGGCCTTCTCCAACTACCGTGTTAAGCGGGGTCTGCGAGAGAACGACGGAACGGGCGTGATGGCAGGCGTCACCGACATCGGCAACGCCCACGGCTATCTGATGTACGAGGGCGAGAAGATCGCCGATGAGGGCAAGCTGGAATATCGCGGCTGTGATATGTCCGCCATGGTGGACGGCTACGCCGCGGAGGACCGCTTCGGCTTTGAGGAGTGCGTCTATCTGCTCCTGTTCGGCCATCTGCCCACCGCCGAGGAGCTGGCCGAGTTCAATGCCCTGGTCGCCAGCCGCCGTCACCTACCCCCGCATTTCACCGAGGATGTCCTGATGAAGGCCCCCTCTACGTCCATCATGAACAAAATGCAGATCGGTGTGCTGTCTCTGTATTCTTATGATGATAATCCCGATGACACGTCCTTGGAGAACATGCTCCGTCAGAGCATCGATATTATTGCCAAGCTCCCCGTCATCGCCGCTCATTCCTATGCCGTATACCGCTCTAACTTCCACGGCAAGAGCCTCAACCTGCATAAGACGAAGGATGAGCTGACCACCGCCGAAAACTTCTTGCGCGTGCTTCGCTCCAGCAAGCAATATACCGAGGAGGAGGCTAAGCTCCTTGACCTGTGCATGGTCATTCACGCCGAGCATGGCGGCGGAAACAACTCCACCTTCTCGTGCCGTGTGCTGTCCTCGTCGGGAACGGATACCTATTCTGCCATCAGCGCCGCCATCGGCTCGCTCAAGGGCCCGTTGCACGGCGGAGCCAACATCAAGGTCGAGCAGATGTTCGACCACATCAAGCAAGGCGTCAAGGACACGCATGACGAGGATGAGGTCAAATACTTCCTCGGCAAGCTTTTGCGAGGAGAGGCAGGCGACGGCTCGGGCAAGATCTACGGCATGGGCCACGCCATCTACACCAAGTCCGATCCCCGTGCGGTCATGCTCAAGAAGTATGCCGAGAAGCTGGCCGTCGAAAAGGGCTTCGGAGACGATTATGCCCTTCTTGAGACCATTGAGCGTGTGACGCCCGAGCTGTTCCAGAGCTTTAAGGGAACAAACAAGGCCATGTGCGCCAACGTTGACCTGTATTCGGGTCTTGTTTACCGCATGCTGGGCATTCCACGTGAGATGTACACGCCTCTGTTCGCCATCGCCCGTGCCTCGGGCTGGTGCGCACACCGTATAGAGGAGTACCACACGGCCAAGCGCATCATTCGCCCTGCTTATAAGTGCATCGCTCGCCGCACGGCGTATACCCCCATCGAGGAAAGATAATACATAGGGGCTGTCATATTTAGCAAGACCGAAAACGACGCTTCTTGCTCAAATCTGCCTATCCCCAAAAGGGGCTGTCTCAAATAGAGACAGCCCCCTTCTTTATCTTCATTATATGTTTTTCGTTTTCATCTTCCTTGACAGCAGCGTCAAAACCAGCAAAATCACGTACAGAATGGCAATGATCACAAAGATGGCTTTCCAGCCAAAGGTATCCTTAACAAAGCCAAACAGCATCGCCTGAACGGCCGCTCCCATGTAGACTGCCCAGTCAAAGACGCCCACCACGGTCGAGGACAGCGCCTTGCCGCCAATATCCCCTGCGATCGTCCAGATCACACCCGTAACCATAGCGAAAACGCCGAGAACGAAGAGCATAAGGGAAGCCCCCGCCTGATGCCGAATAAAGGGGAACACGACCATGCCCACGCACGTGATACAAGAGGCAATGATCAGCATCGGCTCACGCTTGCCCTTGAGCAGCTTGTCGGTCATGATCGGGAAAATAAACATGGCGCATGCCTGCCCGAAGGGAAGCAGAATGGAGCTGAAGATACCGTCCTTGATGGAAAGACCAAGCTCCTCGGTGAAGTACGTGGGGATCCACGTAAGAAGACCGTACCGTCCAATGCCCGCAATGGCCGAGATCAAGCAGAAGATCAAGACCTTCGGCTCGGAAAACAACAGCTTATAGGGGTAAAAATAGCCCTTTTGCTTGATAAGAGCCTCTAGCTCCGCACCCGATGCATCGTCCGCCTGCTCAAACTCGGCAAGCCCCGCATCGCTCGGAGAATTCTTGAAAAAGCATATAAAGGCGATCAAGGAGAGAAGCAAGGGAAGCATGGGGAAGCGGAAGGCGGCACGCCAGCCCCATTCGGGATTGAGGTGCAGGCAGAGCAGGATCGAAAGATAGGTCGTAACCTGTGCCATGCCCGAAAAGAAGGTGGTAAGCCCCGTGGCAAAGCCACGCTGCTTGCTTGGCCACCATTTGTTGACCACGCCAAGGCCGTTGGACCACACCATAGACTGGAAGAAGCCGTTCAGCCCCCACAGCACGGCAATCACGGGAATGCTGTGCTGAAAGGAGATCACCACGTTAAGAACAGCACTGGCCACCGTGCCAACGATCATCAACCGCTTATAGCCCAGAAAGGCGCCAAGCCTGCCGTTGATCAGCTGACCGAAGGCATAGCACCAAAAGAGGGCAGAGGACACAACGCCAAGGGCGGCCGTGGTAGAGCCAAGCTCCTCGGCCATTTGCGTCATCACCAAATTGATGTTCTGTCTGCCGTTGTAGAAGAACAGATACATAAAGCCAAAGCTAAGCAGAACAAGCCAGGCATACTGCTTAAATTTGCACTTCTTTTGATCTCTTGTCAGGGTTTCGTTGTTTTTTGTCATAAGGTGTCCTTTCTTGGCGCTTCAAAAAAATCAAGGTCATTATATCACACGGCCAAACCCTTGTCAAGAGGAAAATTGCCCGTGCGTCCGCAAGCGAGATCGTATCCGCAAGCGAAGCACACGGGCATTCTTTTATGACGTTTGAGCAAATTCGGCCAAGACCTTGGGGATCTTGATGTGCTGAGGGCAACGTGACACGCACGCCTCACAGCCAACGCAGGCCTCGGGACGCTTCTCTGCGGCGAGTGCCGAAAGTGCCTTGCGTGCGCCGTCCTTATCCTCACCAACCAGGATCTCATTGTAAAGCGACAGCAGCTGCGGAATATCCAAGCCCTGCGGGCAGCGATCCACACAGTAGCGGCATGCCGTGCAGGGAACACCCGCCGCCATGCGCTCGCCAATGCCCAGAAGCACCTGCATCTCGTTTTCGTTCAAGGGGCGATGCGCCGAGAAGGTGGCGATGTTATCCAAAAGCTGTTCCTCGTTGGACATACCCGACAGCACCACCTTCACCCCGGGCAGACTCTGCAAAAAGCGGAAGGCCCACGAGGGAATGTTGGCTTCGGGGCGCAGGGCCTGCAGGCGTGCCGTATCGGCAGGGGGCAGGGTGCAAAGGCGGCCGCCTCGCACAGGCTCCATCACCCACACGGGAATGCCCCGCTCGCCAAGCATGCGATACGC
>SVTU01000036.1 GCA_015063655.1 Oscillospiraceae bacterium | reverse complement strand
TCTCCGTTAGCACCCGACAGGTAGTAGAAGGTCTTGCCGTTGGGAGAAAGCTGACCGTTGACACCCGCAATAGGCTCTGCCTTGTACTTCTTATTGATGCGGTAGGTAGCGGAGGCCTTGTTCTGCGTGTTGACCAGCTTGTTTTCAACCACGATGTTGTTGAGAGCCGCCAGGCGAACGATGGAATGGTCGGCCAGCAGAGGCTCGCATTTGCCCGCTCCGATCTGAATGGGCTCGTCCTCGCCGATGCGGTAGATGAAGGACATATAGCCGGTCTCGGCGTTGCCTGTGCAGTAGATGATCTCATTGCCCTTGGTGTTCTCATAGAGAATGGAGTCAAAGCCCGTCTCGCAGATCTTCTGACGACCGTCCGACTTCTCGGAGGTGAGCACGTAGAGCATTCTGCTGATGCCGTCGGCAGAGGAGATGCAGGAGGCGTACAGGAACTTACCGTCGTTCGAAAGGAACTCGGGCGTCATGTTGGTGATGTAGCGGACGGGAATGCCGTCACGGAACAAATACAGAATGGTGGTGGAGGGATCGTCCTTGTTGACGACCGTGTAGGCAACAGCCTCGGCATCGGGGGAGATCACAAAATCCGTTGCCGTAGCATCTCTGACGATACGCTCAAAGTTGTTCTCGGTGTAAAGGTAGATCACGTCATCGGCAGAAGCGGTGGTGGACACGGTGCTGCAAACCACACCGGGAACCAGATCGGCACGAGCCAGAACCTTGGTAACGGGCTTGTCCACGATGCTTTCCAGCTTGTTGTCCTTCAGTATGTAGACGTTGATGCCATCGGTGGTCTCCTCTTCAACGTAAGCGAAGGACTTGTCCGCACTTTCGGTCAGCGTGATCGGATTGGAGAAGGGCGTACCAACGGCCTTGCCGTTCATGGCAACCTGATACGTTCCGTCTACCAGACAGTAGGACACGAAGGAGTTGTTCTCATACTTGATGTCCTTGCCGGAAGAGGAAGCAACGGCCACGATCACAATGATCAGCAGGATCACAGCCACAAGAGACGCTGCCATAATGATCAGCGACTTTGGGTTGATCTGCTTCTTTTTGCTTGCGGGCTTCTTCGGCTGCGGGCGAGCCTTGGGCTTTTGGCGGAAGGATTCGTCCTCGTACGTTCCAAAGCTATCCGTTTCCTCGTTTGCCGCATAGAAGGAAGCCCCCTCGTAGCGACGGCCTACGGTGCGATAGTTGGCGGAGTACCCTGCGCCTGCCAGCGAAGGTTGAAGTTTTTTATGATGAAGCATGTGTAAACCTCCGGGTCATAAATTTAATCAATTTATTGTACCATATATATATACAATATGCAAGAACATATTATTAAATAAATATGAATAATTTTTAAATTAATACTATATATTGTGACGAAAGCACTCTTTTTTCTCATTATGTAGTCGAATTTTACAGTAATATACTGAGCATACAATATTTTCCAAATTCCGTTCTACGGACAACCGAACAAGCATACACTAAAACAGAAATCGGACAGGGAGGGAGCGTATGGCAACGGTGATCGGACGGACGGAGAGGGCGTGTGTCCCACCCACGGTTTTGAATATACTTCCCGGGCGTCTTAGTGCCGAGCTTCGTTCGCTTGACTGCTACGGCATAGAGGAGATCAGGCTTCGGCGTGACCGACACGTATACTTGACTTTGGCCGAGGGCAACCGACGTCTGCACACGGTGCTGTCGGGCGAGGAGATGAGCGGCATTCTGACACGGATGTGTGACGATTCTCTCTATGCCTACCGCTCCACCGTCAACAACGGCTTTGTGACGCTGGCAGGCGGTATTCGTGTGGGTGTATGCGGCAGAGCTGCCTGCGAGGGCAATTCCCTTGTGGGAATTTATGACGTATCGGCACTCAACATTCGTCTGCCGTGTGCCTTGCGCACGGTGGGGGCTTCGGTGGCGGAACGCTTACGTCGGTGCGAGAACGGTCTTTTGATCTACGCTCCCCCGGGGGTTGGCAAGACAACCCTGCTGCGTGCGGTAACGATGCGCCTGTCTTCGGGGCAGAACGCCCTGCGTGTATGTGTCATCGACAGCCGGGGCGAGCTCGGCCCGATGATGGAGGGCAAGGAGCTGATGCTGGATATATTTTCGGGCTATCCCCGTGGGCTTGGCATGGAGATCGCCACCCGTACCATGGGGGCTGATCTGATCGTGTGTGATGAGATCGGCTCGGGTGAGGAGGCGGGGGCTATCCTCAGCATGCAAAGCTCGGGCGTGCGCCTGCTTGCCACCGCACATGCCGCGGACGTTGGCGGTCTGCTCAAAAAGCCGTTCTTCGGGGAGCTTCATAAGGCACACGTTTTTGATGCCTACGTGGGCATTCGACGCCCGAAGGGGGCTTGTGAGTATCAGTATGAGATAACGGATTGGGAGAGGGCGGATGATCTATGGAAGGCTTGCGGGCGGCATCCTTCTGCTCGTTAGCGGTATTTTGCTGGCGTTTTTGCTCAATCGCCGTCTCGGGCAGAGGCATGCGCAGGCTGTGAGTTGGACGGAGAGCGTGAGGCAGATACGCATGCTTGTGGACTGCTATGCGATGCCGCAGGGTGATATTTGCGCCCGTCTGACGAGGGAACAGCTAATAGGCTTAGGCTATGCGCACCCGTCGCCTCCCGTCAGCCTTGGCGAGCTTGTGAGGGGGACACGCTTTCTTTCCTCGGAGCTACAGGCCGAGGCCGAGGGCTTTGTTTCGTCCTTCGGGCGGGGCTATCGGGATGAGCAGCTTAAGGAATGCGATTTTTATATTGAGCGGATGCAACGCATAGCTGAGCATATGGCGGGGCGCTTGTCGGCGGAAAAAAAGAAAAATGCCACGCTGTGTGTGTGCGGAGCGCTGGCACTGATCATTTTGTTGATATAACAGCAAGAGACGAAGCCGCCGTATGGCTTCGCCCTTGTGTAGGGAAAGGATACGCAATGGATGTGGGGCTTATTTTGAAGATTGTCGGCGTGGGGATCCTTTTGTCTGCGGCGACGGCAATATTGAATAAGTCGGGAAGGGACGAGCAGGCCATGATGCTGGGCGTGGCGGGCATTGTGATCGTGATGCTGATGCTGATCCAAGAGATCGGTACACTGTTTGATACCGTGCAGACGGTATTTGGCTTTTAAGATGGGGGAGCTGTTTCGCATTGGCGGCTTGACCGTGCTTGGCTGTGCGGCCACATTGATCTTGCGTGCCTTGCATACGGAATATGCCTTTGCCATTCGCTTGGCGGTGCTTGCGGTGTCGGCCGCCTCGGTGATACTCATGGCCGAGCCGCTGCTCGCCTCGGTGAAGGAGACGGCCGTTGATCACGGTATGGATCGCTACGCCGCCACCGTGCTAAGAGCCCTCGGCATCGCCCTGCTGACAAAGCTATGCACAGCCGTTTGTCAGGACTGCGGAGAGGGGGGCATGGCGTACGGCGTGGAGATGGGCGGCAAAATCGCCATTCTTCTTTTGTGCCTCCCTCTGATGAAGGACATTTTGTCCTTTGCCTCGACACTGTCGGATATGGGGTAGCGTATGCGGTGGCTGTTTGCATGTTTATCGGTCTTGCTGTTGCTGGGGGCGGGAGAGATACAGGGCTTGGCAACAGAGCTTCCATCAGAATGGCAGGCGCTTCTCGATGCCATGCCCGCTGAGGTAGAAGAGGGTATGGAGGGCTTAGCGGAGGCGACCGATGCCCAATCTCTTGGCGAATCGGTCAGCGCATGGCTTCAGGTGGAGAACGTGCTCCGCGTGATAGGGGACGTGCTTGGCGTTGGGTGCGTCAAGGCCTTGCCTTTGCTCGGTTCTCTGTGTACGGTTCTTGTGCTGTGCGCTCTGATGGAGCAGATGCGGTACGGGCTTGGCATGGGGGCTATGGCGGGCGTGATGAGCTTTTGCTCCTCGTGTGCCGTCTTTGCTGCCGTTTTGCTTCCCCTGCAAAGGCATCTGTCGTCGGTCGTCCATTATTTTGAACAGCTCCTTTCTCTCATGGGGGCTATGATCCCCGTGACGGGGGCGATCTACGTTATGGGGGGCAACGTGGGAACGGCAGGTGCGTCCTCTGCCGCTCTGTATGCCTTTCTTGGCGTATGCCAATGGCTGTGCGCCTCGGCAGTCGTCCCCGTTTGCTCGGCTGAGGCAGGATTTGCCCTCATCGGTGCGGTCAACCCTCACGTTCATATGGGGAAGCTCGGAAAGGCTATCAAGAGGATATACATTTTTTTGATGGGGCTTGTGATGACCGTGCTTGTCTTTGTGCTTGGGGCACAGACCTCGCTTTCCTCGGCGGCGGATTCGGTGGCGGCACGGGCGGCCAAGCACCTATCGGCCTCTATGATCCCCACTGTGGGCGGCTCGGTGGGAGACACCCTGCGCACGGTGGGCGCAGGCGTGGGATATCTCAAGCAGGTCACGGGATATGCAGGTGTGATCGGTGTGCTTTTGCTCACACTCCCTCTGCTTGCCGAGCTGCTATTGGTGAGAACTGCATTCCTTGTGTCAACAAGCGTGGCGCAGGTGCTGGGCTGTGACAGAGAGGCGGGCCTGCTTGAGGATATGGGAAGTGTTTGGGGCAATCTTGTCGGTGCTGTGGCGATGACCTCGGTGATGTTTATTCTCGCCCTGGTGCTGTTCGTCAAAACGGCTGTGGCCATGGCGGGGTGAGCTATGCAAGGGTATATGCTGGGGCTTGTTGCCATCTCGCTTTTGTGCGGGGTGTGCGACGTGCTGTCGCCCGAGGACGGCACGGGTCGCTTGGTGAGATTTGTGAGTGGACTATGCATCCTTTGCGTATGCATGATGCCGCTCGGAAAGCTTGTGTCGGGTATCGAATGGTGGAATGGTCTGATTGATGCTGCGGCGGCGGACAGCGAGGAATATGAGGAGAAATTCCAAATGGAAATGAATGCATTAGAGGAAAGCACGGTGTCAGAGATCCTCCAGCGGGAGCTTTGCCAAGCGCTAAAGCTTAGTGAGGAGGAGCTTTCGGTCACCTTGCGGCGGACAGACAGCGTGAACGTTTACGTCACGCTGTCGGGGAAGGGGATCGCCGCCGACCCCCGTGCCATACAGACATATGTGACGGAGCGGCTGGATTGCGTGTGCGAGATCATATACGAATAGGTGAGATATGGAAGAAAGAGCAGAGAAGAAAACGGGAAGAGGACGCCTCATTCTCATTGTGCTGATCGGGCTTGTCGGTATGCTGTTGCTGCTTGTGGGGAAAACACAGGCAAGGGACAGCACAGAGGCAAACGCCGCACCCACGCCCGAGGAGGTGCCTCACGATGTGGAGGCTTACGAGCAACGGGTGTGTGAGGAGATCGAGGAGCTGTGCGCCTCGGTGACGGGAGCGGGAAGCACGCACGTGGTGGTGACGCTTGGGGGCGGATACTCAGCCGTATATGCGGTTAATGCGCAAAGCAGCACGTCGGGCTACCGCAGTGAATACGTGATGGTGGGGAGCGGATCGTCCGAGCAGCCCTTGCTTGTTGGCTATTCCGTCCCCACCATCACGGGGATCGGCATCGTGTGCGAGGGAGGACGTGACCCCGAGGTCTGCGGACGCATCATATCCCTTGTGAGTGCCGCATACGGTGTGAGCAGCCACAAAATCTTTGTCACAGCGTAGAGAAACGCATATTTAAGGGAAGTGGAGCATAGGATGTACCGTATTAAACTTGAATCGGAGGATTGGCTATGAATATGCAACAGGTTAAGCAAAAGGTTACGGGATTCTGTAAGAAAATCGGCAAGAGAAATTTCATTATTGCGGGAGCGGTGCTGCTTGTCGGTGCGGCTGTAGCCATCAACGTGGCGGTGTACGCCAAGAACCGTAACGATGGCTACGATTACGACCAAAGCGCAGGCATGGACGTAACGCAAGCGCCTGAGCAAACGCAAGAACCCAACACCTCGGTGTCGGATTCGTACTTTGCCAGCGTGATGGTCAACAGACAGCGCTCACGTGATGAGGCCATGGAGGTCCTGCAGGCCGTGGTGGATAACGAATCGTCCACTGAAACGGCAAAGAATGAGGCACTCTCCAAGATCAACGAGATGGCCAAGATCATGGAGACAGAGGCCAATATCGAATCTCTCATCGTTGCCAAGGGCTTTGAGGAGTGCGTGGCCGTGATCAGCGGGGAGAAGGCAAGCGTTGTGGTGCGCTCCGACGGACTTCAGCCCGCCCAGATCGCTCAGATCAGCACCATCGTCTATGAGCAGGCAGGTATCATTCCCGCCAATCTCACCATCACCGAAAGATAAGCTGTCAAGAAACGGGACAGCGGCATATCCTGTAATGCAAAACGTAAGGCAGGAGGGATAGATATGAGCAGAGAAGAAGAGCAAATGCTGTTTGGCGGGAAGCATTTTTTTGCCGCCGCCAATACGGTAACGGGCTTTGAGTGTAACTACGGCGTGCTGTTTGGCAAAGAGCATATACGCAGACGGTATATCGTACAGGGTGGCCCGGGAACGGGAAAAAGCTACCTGTTACGACAGCTTGGCAGGGTGGCTGAACAAAAGGGGAAATGTGTCGAATATTATCATTGTTCGTCTGATACCGAGTCGCTTGATGCGATTTTGATCGATGGGGATACCGTTGTTCTTGATGGCACAGCACCGCATACAGTGAACATGACGGCACCGGGATTTTGTGACGAATGCTTGAATCTCGGTGCGTTCTGGGACAGCGAATTATTGCAAGAGCATGCTTCAGCGATACAGTCAAAAAGTGTCGAAAAAGAAAAATATTATAAAAATACATATCGGTATCTAAAAGCATATTATGAAATAAATAGTGCGAAAAAAGACAGTATAAGGCCATATATCAAGTACGACAAAATGGAACAGGCTTTGCGTCGGATTTTGTCGTCTATGAAAAGAGGGGATAGGTACGCCGAGCGTCCTCTCGGTGTAGATGCAATCTCGATACAGGGAATCGTGCATTTGCCTACTTGGGAAGGATATGCTGAAAAATTATACTGTATTGAGGACTGCTACGGCGTTGGGGAGACCGCCATGAGCATGCTTGTCTCTCTTGCGCGCGCGGGTGGTCACCGCATTGCCGTCTCTCGTGATCCGCTCACGTCCTCTTCGTTTTCCGCTGTGTATTTTCCCGATGCGGGTGTGGCTTTTCTTTGTGATCGGTATGCGGATATTCAGACCGAGCACGTTATCCGTACGCGTCGCTTTCTTGACTGCGGTGCGCTTTCCTGCGTACGCTCGTCCTTCCGTGAGGATTCGCATCTCCAAAGTATGCTTCTTTCGCAGGCTCTTGCTTCTCTTAAGGGAGCAGGAGAATGCCACATGGAGCTTGAGGCGATCTATTCGAAGTCCATGGATTTTTCAGCCAAGGAGCGGTACGTCAGATCCCTGTGTGAGTCTATTTTATAGGTATATAACAAAAGCAGCGCAAGCATAGGGATATCTTTAGCGGAGAATTTACCATTCTCCCGAGGTCCAAGCATCGTATATGTCCTGACAAATGCAAATATGGGCTAAGCCCAACCCTGATTACAAACAGAAAGAGAGAACAAAACGGTTAAACCCGTAATGCTCTCTCTTTTTCTGTTAGTGAAGTTTTTGTTATAAAAAGGAATTACAGCTTCTTATTGACCTCATCGAAGGGATCAAGCTCCTCAAGGTGAGCGGGAAGCAGGCGGAAGGAGAAGTGGTATTCTCTTTCGTTCAGCTGATAACGCTCGTTGAGGGTGGTTCCACAGGAGGCAGAGCCAATGCCGCTGTGAGCGTAGTCAATGTTGACCACAGTCTCCTTGAGAGGCGTCAGCTCGTAGTCGTGAGCGGTGGCAGTCAGCATCTCGGGGGTATAGTGCGAGCAGTTGAAGCTGATCGCTCCCTCGTTGCCGATGGCCATCAGGCCGTGACCCTGGAGATTGGAAACCGATACCCATTCGGTATCAATGTGTGCCATATTCTCCTGAGGCTTGACGTAAGGCTCAAAGTGATCGGTGACAGGACACTTGAACATACCCTGGCGGGATGCCCATCTCTTATCGATGTAGCTCTCCACGGGGCCTCTTCCAAAGTAGCAGATGCGTTCGGTCTCCTCGGGCATATTGAACTGATAGCCGAGACGGGGCAGGAAGGGAAGCTCCTCAACCTCATAGTTGAGTCTGCCGAGCTTAGCATCTGTGGTGATCTGCACACCGCCTTTGGCCAGCACGGTATAGGTGACGTCAAGGTAGAGGAAGGGAACGCGGTAGACAGAGGCGAGGTAATAGGATGCCTTCACCACAGCCGTCTTGCCATCAGCCTTGACGGAGAAGTCCGTGCAGCGAACGGTAGCATGGCGGTAATCGACCTTTTCCCACTCAAGGCGGATCTTTCTGTCATTATCCGTGGGGGCACGCCATACGGTGGGCGTGACGGGCGTGGTCAAAAGCTCACGGCCACGGTGGACAACAGAGCAGAGAAGTCCGTGAGGACGGTCAAAGGTATAGTCGGTATCGGGGGTGTGAATGAATACGGTGTTCTTGTCCTCGGTCAGCGTGAGTGCAACACCCTCGGGGATCTCGTCAAGCAGGGAGACGGCGGGCTTTTCTGTGGCGGCGAGCTTGAGCTGCTCAAAGCCGACCTCAAAGCCGATATCTGCCCACTCGCACGCCGTGTTGCGGCGGGCGGTGACGGTGACGTAAAGGTCAGTCGTGCGGTCAAGGCCTGCAAGGTCGATACGGCAGGTAGCGGTGCTTTGCGGACGGGCGTTGACCGTCAGCTTGCCCGAGCGAACGATCTGGCCGTTTCTCTCAACAACGTAGGAGAAATCCAAGTCGGAGAGCGTGGTAAAGAAACGGGTATTCTTGATCTTGACGATGCCGTTCTCAAGGTCGTTTGCCACTACACGGAAGGGCTTGATGATCTGCTTATACTCCATCAGACCCGTGTGAGGACGGCGGTCGGGATAGACAAGGCCGTCTACGCAGAAGTTGGAGTCATGCGGGAAGTCGCCGAAGTCACCGCCATAGGTGAAGTGAGGATCGTCGAAGCGATCGTCACCGATGGCGACGGAGTGATCGGTAAACTCCCAAACGCAACCGCCAAAGAATTCGTCATGGCGGTAGATCACGTTCCAATACTGCTCAAAGTCTCCGGGGCCGTTGCCCATGGCGTGCGAGTATTCGCACAAAAACAGTGGCATGTCGTTTTTCTTGTCCTTAATGAACTTTTCGCACTCCTCGGGTGGCCAGTACATGAAGGAGAAAACGTCTGTCATGGAGTGAGGATCGAAGGAATAATACTCTGCATGACGTCCGTTGTAATGTTCGCCTGCATTGGGGCTTTGACGGCTTGCTTCCTCACAGTGGACGATGCAATTTGGATCACGCTCCTTCAGATATCTCATCATGGCCTGCTTGTTGCAGCCAATGCTGGACTCGTTGCCGAGTGACCAGAAGATAATCGAGGCATGGTTCTTGTCACGCTCAAACATGCGCTCGCAGCGGTCAAGATAGGCTTTCTCCCAATCGGGACCGTCGCTGAAAATGCTCCAGAATTTAACAGAGGTTGCGCCGTGTGTTTCAAGGTCTGTCTCGTCGCAGACGTAGAGACCAAGGCGGTCGCACAGGGCGTAGAAGCGGGGATCGTTGGGGTAGTGGCTGGTGCGCACCATGTTTACGTTGTGCTGCTTCATGATATACAGGTCACGCAGCATGTGCGCATAGGGTGTGGCCGAGCCAAGCAGGTGATGGCTGTCATGGCGGTTCACGCCTCTTGCCTTAACCTTCTTGCCGTTGATGTAGATCACTCTGCCCTTGATCACGATCTCCTTAAAGCCGATCTTCTGTGCGATGATCTCCTTGCCGCAGTACAGAATGAGTGTGTAGAGTGTGGGCGTTTCGTCCGACCACAGAGCGGGCGCGTTGACGCTGATGTGGATCACGCCGCTCTGATCGATGGCGGCCGTCTCCCTGGCAAGCTCAGCACCGTCGGGAGCGAGCAGAACGGCGGTGACGTCGGCCTTGGCGGTGGTGTCGATATCAAGCTGCACCTTACCCTCGGCATAGCCCTCGGTAAGCGAGGTGCGGGCATAGAAATCACGGATATGTACGGTGTCACGGCGGAGCAGGTATACCTCACGGAAGATACCCGAGAAGCGGTATTTGTCCTGGTCCTCAAGATATGAGCCGTCACACCACTTCAGAACGACCACCTTGATCGTGTTGATACCCGTATGCATATAGGTATCCACACGGAATTCGCTGGTGTTGTGGCTGACCTGGCTGTAGCCTACGAATTTATCGTTAACGAACAGATAGAAGCAGGAGTCTACACCCTCAAAGTTGAGATACAGCTCACCCTCAAGGTCGCCATCGCTCAGCTCAACGTTGCGCACGTACAGACCGCAGGGATTGTCGGTGGGAACGTGGGGCGGGTCGAAGGGGAAGGGGTAACGGACGTTGGTGTAATTGGGGGTATCGTAGCCCTTGTCCAGCACCGACTGCCAGCTGCGCGGTACGGCCAGCTTATCGAAGCCTGCGGTAGTGAATTCGGGGCAAAGGAAGTCCTCGATCTCCTCAATAGAGGGATAGAAGCGGAAGTCCCAATCTCCGCACAGCGAGGTCAGACGATCGCTCTGTCCTCTGTACTCGGACAGGGCGGCCGAGAGCGTGGAGGCAGGCACAAAGTAGGCACGGGGCTTTTCGCATCCCACGTGCAGATGCTCAAGGGAGCGGTGATAGTCGAACGTGAAATTCATGGCATAGCCTTCCTTTCTTATATGGTTATATTCATTGTATCGCATTTTTTTAAAAAAATCAATAGCAAAATGCCACACGGATATGTCAAAAAGTCGCATAATTTTGCGCTTTTTCTGTTGACAGGGAAGGGGGGGTATGCTATAATGAGAAAAAATTGACGGGAGGGAGCGTATGCAGAGCTTTTATTACTGCCGAGATGATCAACGGGGAAAGCGGGATTTTTCTTCCGTTCCCAAGCAAAAGCCCGATGCCTCGGTCTGCGGCTTTGGCGATTTTCTTCATAATATCGCCCTTGGCGAGGCCGACGGCTTTGCCTTTCATCAGGTTGGCAGAGAGCGTTCGGTTCCCCGACGCACCATTGCCAATCGGCGTGCCTCTGCCTTTATTCTCCATTACGTAACCGACGGTAAGGGCACGTATAACGGCAGGGTGATGACACGGGGAGACGGCTTTGTTGCCTTTCCGGGGCAGTTTCACACGATGGCGGCGGATGCGGACGAGCCGTGGCATTTTTCATGGATCTCCGTCAGCGGAAACGAGCTGTATACATTACTGCAAAGCGTGGGAGTGGATGCCGAGCATCCGTATTTTACCTTTTCCTTTTTCGACGAACTGGCTGCTTTGTTTGACGAGTGGATATATGAGGAGCATGCGGATATCGACCTGCATACCTACTGCATCTCCATGCTGTACCGCCTGCTGTCGCTTTGGCGGTGCGAGTATCGCCAAAGTGCGCACAAAAACGACCTGAAGTATGCGGGTGTTCAAGAGGCGATGGCACTCATTAACGATGCATACGATACGGATATACGTATTGAAAAGCTTGCCGAGCAGGTGCATCTGTCACGCAAATACTTCTGTAGGCTGTTTACGGAATATTGCGGAATTTCCCCCAAGGAATATATTTTACAGCGCCGTATGTCGGTTGCCATGAGGCGCCTGGCGCAAACCGATCTTTCGGTGGCGGAGATCGCCGCCTCTGTAGGATATTCGGACTATACACAGCTTTCCCGTCTGTTTAAGAGCAAGCTGGGGATATCCCCCCAGCAATACCGAAGTCGTTCAATTCAGTTAGAATAGGAGATTTAATATGTATACGGATATGTACGGAGCTAAGAGAGCCAAGATAGGACTTCACATTCATACGTCCAATTCGGACGGAAAGCTGTCCCCGGAGGACGTTCTGTCACGTTACCATGCCGCAGGCTACGATGCGGTGGCCCTTACCGACCATTGGTATTACGGTGAGAGCGGGACGTATAAGGGCATGACCGTGCTTTCGGGGTGTGAGTACAATGCGGGCAGCCTGCGCATGGAAAATCACGTGGTGCATATCGTGGGCTTCGGTATGACAGAGAAGCACAGTGAGAATATCGACAGGCACGTTCACGCACAGACCATCATTGATGAGATCCACCGATGCGGCGGCATGGCGGTGCTGGCACACCCCGCCTGGTCGCTCAACTCGCCCGAGTTTATCCGTTCCTTGCACGACGTGGATGCCACCGAGATCTATAATACGGTGTCGGGCATGGGTGAATCCTTCCGCCCCGATTCCTCTTTGCTTTTGGACATGCTGGCACTGGGCGGCGT
>SVTU01000035.1 GCA_015063655.1 Oscillospiraceae bacterium | reverse complement strand
GCCTGACAAATTACGCTTTTCCTTTCTTTGGCGTATTGACTTTTCCCTTTCTGCCATGCTATAATAATACCATAGTTTATTGCAAAGGCTTTAGTATTTGATATATGAAAAAACGTTTATTTTGGCTGATATTGTTCTCAGTCCTATGCTGTCTCGCTGCCTCGTCCTGCAACGGGCGCATCTGTCGGCATACCGATGTAGCCATGCAGGTCGTTGACCCCGACTGCCTCTCCGACGGATATACCCTCAATACTTGCTCTGCCTGCGGCTTTTCCTATCACACCGACCTCGTCGAAAGCACAGGGCACGACCATACCGCCGTTATCACCGCCCCCACCTGCACCGCCAAGGGATTTACCACCTATACCTGCGCTTGCGGCGACACGTACACGGGCGACTTTGTGGACGCTCTGGGCCACAAGCTTGCCACCGAGATTATTGCTCCCACCTGCACCGAGGACGGCTACACCGAGAGCATCTGCCTTACGTGCGAGGCGTCCTTCCTTTACGATCAAAAGCCTGCTACCGGCCATGCCATGGCCGCCACGCTGACCATGCCCGGATGTGAGACCGAGGGCTACGTCACACATGCCTGTGCATCCTGCTCTCACTCGTATATCACGGACAGAACACCGCCTCTCGGGCATGATTCCCTTCCCTCGTATCTCTCCTTTGCCACCTCTGCCAAGGACGGTACCGTACGTCTCTCCTGTCAGTGCGGCAAGCAAAATGAGCAGAGAACGGTTGCCTCCGCCTCTCTCTACCGCGGCGCTTACGTCAGCGGCACGCAGGGGCTATCCTACGGCATTGACGTGTCGCAATGGAACGGACGCCTTGATTGGGCAAGGCTCGCCTCTTTGGGTGTGGATTTTGCCATTCTCAAGATCGGCAGTACACGCTCGGGGCTTGACCCGACCTTCGTTTACAATTACACGGAGGCCAAGAAGGCAGGCATCAAGGTCGGCTGTTATTATTACACCTACGCCACCAGCGTGGCAGACGCCAAGGCCGATGCCGAAGACATGCTTCGCATGATGCAGGGCTATACCTTTGACTATCCCGTCTATATGGACCTGGAGGACCCCACGCAGGAAAAGCTTGGCAAGCAGGTGCTGACCGATATGTGCGTTGCCTTTATCGAGCGCTTGCAGGAGGCAGGCTACTATGCGGGACTGTATACCAACCAAAACTGGCTGACCAATTACCTTGACACCGAGCTGATCACCGCCCGCTACGACGTATGGCTGGCACGCTGGCGTGCCTCGGGTGCGCCCGAATGGCCCGCCGCCTACGGCACACGCACGGGCCTGTGGCAATACACCGACGGAGGTGTGATCGACGGCTTTTTGTGCAACTTTGATTTTAACGTCAGCTTCTTCGATTATCCCGCCCACATCACCGCCTGGGGGCTGAACGGCAACGCCATGCCGCCCGCTCTGCCGATATAATAAACAGGGGCTGTCGCAAATTTGCATTTGCGACAGCCCCTGTTTGTATCTTCTTAATTGACGTCAAAATAGATCCACGCCAGCAATGCCTGCACAAGAAGCTGTGTTCCGAACGAAAGACCGAGCAGGCCCATCACAAACTGTGCCGCCGACAGCACGCAAATGATCACGCCCAGAATTCGGCACACCTTGTTCTTTCGGCACAGGCCGAGAATACCCGTGATAAACATCAGCACGCCCAAGGCACAAGCCAGCACGCCCGCAATATTGAAATCCGCCAGTGATTGCAGGGCGGCAATAAAGCCATCGATACCGTAGGCAAGGAAGATCAAGCTGATCAGGATCCGTGTCAGGTCCTTAGAATTTTTTGACATAAGCGTCCTCCGTTTTCGTTTGTTTTCAAGGGACAGGATCAGAATTCAATAGCCTTCTCGATATAAGCCTTGAGGTCGGCGATCGGCACACGCACCTGCTCCATGCTGTCTCTGTCACGCACGGTTACACAGCCGTCCGTCTCGGACTCAAAGTCATAGGTAATGCAAAGAGGCGTTCCGATCTCATCCTGACGGCGGTATCTCTTACCGATAGAGCCTGCCTCGTCAAAGTCAACGGCAAAGTACTTGGAGAGATCGTCAAATACCTCGGAGGCCTTGTCGGAGAGCTTCTTCGAAAGAGGCAGAACGGCAGCCTTGAAGGGCGCGAGGAACGGATGCAGGTGGAGAACCACGCGCACGTCGTTCTTCTCGGCATCAATCACTTCCTCATCATACGCATCCACAAGGAAGGCAAGAGCCACACGGTCAGCACCGAGCGAGGGCTCGACCACGTAGGGGATATACTTCTCGCCCGTCTCCTGGTCGAAATAGGTCATGTCCTTGCCGCTATGCTCGGCATGCTGGGTCAGGTCATAGTCGGTACGGTCTGCCACGCCCCACAGCTCGCCCCAGCCGAACGGGAACAAGAATTCAAAGTCGGTGGTAGCCTTGGAGTAGAAGCACAGCTCCTCGGGATCGTGATCGCGAAGCTTGAGGTTCTCCTCACGCATGTTCAGATCCAACAGGAACTTCTTGCAGTAGTCCTTCCAGAAATTGAACCATTCAAGGTCGGTGCCGGGCTTGCAGAAGAACTCCAGCTCCATCTGCTCAAACTCACGGGTACGGAAGGTGAAGTTACCGGGTGTGATCTCGTTGCGGAAGGATTTACCGATCTGGCACACGCCGAAGGGGAGCTTCTTTCTGGCACTGCGCTGAATAGAGGAGAAGTTCACAAAGATGCCCTGCGCCGTCTCGGGACGGAGATACAGCTGCGTGGTGGAATCCTCGGTAACGCCCTGGTAGGTCTTGAACATCAGGTTGAATTTCTTGATATCGGTAAACTCGGCACTGCCGCAATCGGGGCAAACGATACCCTTTTCCTTGATATAAGCAGCCATCTGCTCAAAGGTCCAGCCTGCAGGATTGTCGGAAAGCCCGTTGGCATAGGCGTATTCCTCGATCAGCTTATCCGCACGGTGGCGCACCTTACAGGCCTTGCAGTCCATCAGCGGGTCGGAGAAGCCGCCCACGTGGCCCGAGGCGACCCACGTTTCGGGGTTCATGATAATGGCGCTGTCAAGACCCACGTTGTACTTGCATTCCTGAACGAATTTCTTCCACCAGGCTTTCTTGACGTTGTTCTTGAACTCCACACCGAGAGGACCGTAGTCCCAAGAGTTTGCGAGTCCGCCGTAGATCTCCGAGCCGGGGAAAATAAAGCCTCGGTTCTTGCAGAGCGCTACGATCTTGTCCATGGTTTTTTCTGTGTTTTTCATCATTTTTTCTTATCCTTTCCGAGAAGAGCACCGCCACGCTTGGAAATAGCGCAGTCTGCGCACCCTCGCTTTAATCCTATTTATTGTATCACAGCCCATCGGGTTTGTCAAGCACTTCCCCGTATTTGCGCCCCTCCCTTGCCCAATTTCGAAAATTTTTCGTAAAAAAAGCCATTGTGTTTTATGTTTGAGCGTGCTATAATAAGCTCAACAAACCTTGAAAGTGAGGATGCGCTATGACACACATCACCGTAGACCTAACGAACACAGGCGGCATCATCAAGCCCATGAATGCCGTTAACAACGGTCCTGCAGGATCGCGTACACGCGGTTATTCCAGCTTCGATGCCTTTGAGCAGGCAGAGATCCCCTATGCCCGCACGCACGATTCCTCCTACTTCGAGCCGTACGGCGGTCAGTACACCGTAGACGTACACCGTATTTTTGAAAATTTTGACGCCGATGAGAACGACCCAGCCTCCTATTTCTTCGGCCCCACCGATCAATACATGGCCGATATTCTCTCGGTTGGCTGCAAGCCCTTCTACCGTCTCGGTGCTTCCATCGAGCATCACACCAAGCGGGGTACCATTCCGCCCAAGGACTTTGCCAAGTGGGCACGCATCTGCGAGCACATCATCATGCACTACAACGAGGGTTGGGCAAACGGCTTTCACTACAACATTGAATATTGGGAGATCTGGAACGAGCCCGAGTGCACCAATCCCGACGGCTCCACCCCCTGCTGGCAGGGCACGTTGGAAGAATTCGGAGAGTTCTTCTTCACGTCCTTCACCTATCTCAAAACACGCTTTCCGCATTTGAAGATCGGCGGTCCTGCCTTTACCTCCTCCACCATTCGCAAGGAGAAGCTGGAGGCCATTCTCGGCCGCTTCCGCACCTCAGAGCTGAAGCCCGACTTCTTCTCCTATCACCGCTATTTCCACACCATCGAAAAATTTCTTGAAACCGTCTATCGGGGACGAGAGGTAGCAGACGAATACTTCGGCAAGGATTGCGAATGCATTCTCAATGAATGGAACTACATCTGCGGCTGGCTGGGAGACGACTTCCTCAATTCCGTTCGCACCATCATGAGCCTTAAGGGCTCGGCGGTGCTGTCCGCCGTCATGCTGGCGGGTCAAAGCACCCCTGTGGACATGCTGATGTACTACGATGCCCGCCCCTGTGCCTTTAACGGGCTGTACGCTCCGTACACCTACGAGCTGCTCAAGGGTTATTATGCCTTGAAGAATTTTGCCACCCTGCGCCGTCTCGGCACACACGTCAAGACGGAGTTTGCCAAGGATGATATCTATTCCTGCGCCGCCACGAACGGAACGGACAGCGCATGCCTCTTGACGTATTACAACAACGAAATGCAAGAGGACCGTGACGTTTGCCTGCACTTTGAGAACGTAGCAAGCCAAAACGGCGTGAAGGTATGCTATCGCCTTTTGGACGACACGCACGACAGCGAGCTTGTGCGCGAGGAGATCTTCACGGCACCGTGCTTTGACTTGTACCTCACCATGCCCATGTACACAACGTATCTGATTACGGTAACGGCACTGTAAGGCACATGTTGCCAACCATTTGCGCACAAAATAAAAAACTGCGATTACGCAGCTTCTCATAAAGACGTTTACAAATTTCGGCAGAGAGATTGTTATCTCTGCCGATTATAGCCGAAGAGAGCCGAACGCATACGCCCTGCGGCGAGCAATTTTTGCGTCTTTGGGCAAATCTCGTCTTGCAAGATCGGCATCTTGCTTCAACTCGCTTTGACTAAATCCATCAAAAAATTCAACGCCGGAGGGTGCTTTGCAGTTTTGAGTGAACAAATATTTTGCAGATGCAAAGAGAAAATGCGCAGTAATATAAGATATTGCAAGCATTTTTTCTGCCGCAGATGCGGATATTTGTCACACAAAACCGTATGAGTTCGGCTCTCTTCGGCTATAAAGGCGATAACGAAAAGCCTCGCCCTTTGGGAGAGGTGGCGGCGAAGCCGACGGAGAGGGAAAAACGGAACAAAAAGATGAAAGAAAAACAATAAGATGATACCTTTGAAGGTCTTTGCTTCACGATTGATAAAGTAATCAATGAGAGAATCAAAATCTTGTCGTAAATGCCCTCTCACCCGCTATCGCGGGAGCTCTCCCAAAGGGAGAGCCTATGGATGCGCTTGTGCATCTTTAGGGTATGGGATTTGCCCGACGCGTTTGTAATACAAAGGCGAAACCGACGATAAAAAACGGACATATAAGGAAATACGCAAGCAACCCAATCCAAATGCAACAGAAGATAAATGGCTTGGCTTGATGGAAAACCGTTTAAATTGCCAAAGGGTGATGTTCAAAGCCAACAATCCCGACAGATTTGCAAGGTCTGTCGGGGCCGCCCTTTGTTTACTGCGCAGCCAATATGCCTTAACGAAAATGCGAGGCACCTGCCCCTATGATTCAATTTGCACACCTTATTTCGAAAAAATCTGCTTTTTTGCAGATTTTTTTATTTTCCCACCATATTCCAACGAATTTCGACAAGGGTGTTATGGTATACTGTGGTCAACACGGTAGAAACACCGTAATAAACGACAAAAAAAGGAGAAAAACAAAATGAGTATGGTAAGAAAAATTGACGAGCTGGGCAGAATCGTGCTTCCGATGGAATTCAGAAAGGCCTTGAAGATCGATGCGGGCTGTGACATGCGCATGGAGCTGAAGGACGGTAGCATCGTTCTTTCCCCCAACGAATGCATCTGCACCGGCTGCGGTGCCACCATTTCCCCCGACGCCGACTATATGCTTTGCGATGCGTGCATTGCCCGCATCAAAAGCGGCGAGCCGTCCAAGGACGGGGCCGATGCTTAAATACAATCAAGGAAGATTTGAGATAGGCCGTCTTTCCTTTGCCGTGCCAGACGGCATGTATCTGACAACAGCCCTCGACATAGAGCTTACCGTCGGCCTTACGCTTCTGAGCGAGGACAAGCGCATTCGCTTGACCGTTGGCCTCAACGGCATTGCCGAATGCGCCAAGGAAAGCATTGAAAGCATCTTTGACGAGGCCGACCGCTGCCGCATGCTCGGCACGGTGACCAAGCTGTCCCTCCATAGTCTTGTCGGCTACGGCGTGCTGTACGAGACCGAAGCGGCGCTTCATGCCGAGGCGTGCCTTGACACGCCCGCCATAGACGGAGCATGCACCCTGACCGTATGGACCTGCACCGAAAAGGCATACGGCAAGGATACCGCAGCGCGCATGCAGGCGTTACATACCGAGGTGCTGAATTCCATCCGTATGGCATAGCCGTAGAAAAAGTCCTTGCGACACCCGTCGCAAGGACTTTTCTTATGTATTACAGCTCTTCGACGGAAACCACACCGTCGATCCTGGCAACCGTTTCCATCAGTGCCTTATGAGAGAGCTTGCGGGGCGTCTTGAGAGAAAACACCGCACACGAATTTTCTGCCTTGGCACTCTTGGCGATCTCCATATCCATAATGTAGGCATCCTCACGCTTCAGAACATCCACAACGCTGGCCAGCTTATCCCCGCTGACGTACTCCACGCTGATGTGGAAGGAACGGACGTTAGACACGATATAATACTCCAAGCGGGAAAAGACCATCTCCGCCAGCAGAATGATCGCCGTAGCGATCACGGCACCCTCAAAGAAGGCGGCACCGCAGCAAAGGCCAACGATGGCCGATGCCCAAAGGCCTGCGGCCGTGGTCAAGCCCTTAACCTGGCGGCGTCGGGTCACGATGATAGTGCCCGCACCGATAAAGCCGATGCCCGCAATGACCTGTGCGCCAAGACGGGCAGGGTCGGTAAACATCTTCAGCTCCAGCATGATATACTGGCTGGTCAGGGTGGTAAGAGCCGCACCGAGACAGATCAAAATATGCGTGCGGAAGCCCGCAGGGCGGCGCCGCCGCTCTCTTTCAAGACCGATCAGACCACCGCAGATCACAGCGAGAACCAAGCGCACCGTAACGGAAAGCCACGATACGGTATCTCCGCGCAATACGTTCAAAAATTCCAACATAATTCTATCTCCATTCGCCGCCATGCGGCGTTTTTCTTATGTAATCAAAGCTCCTCGATCGCTCTCACCGCTCTCAGCTGTGCCAGCGAGGTGATCACGTCGGTATGTGTGCGGTGACGGGGAAGGCGCATGGTAACGATGACGTTGGGGTATCCCGACTCGGCATTCTTGCCCTTGGTCAGCTCCACGTCAAAGATGCGGATTCCCTGCTCCTTGAGTGTGGTAATGATGCTTCCCATATCGTCCACGTGCTCAAACTCCACGTACACGTTGACGTTGCGTGAGCGCATCGTCAAGAAGCGCTCCAAGTGAGAAAAGACCACGATGGTGATCAAGATCAGCAAGCAACCGATCAAGGCCGCCTCGTAAAAGCCAACGCCGATGGCAAGGCCCATGCAGGCCGATGCCCAAAGACCTGCCGCCGTTGTCATGCCCTTGACCTGCTGGCGTCCCGTAATAATGATCGTACCCGCTCCAAGGAAGCCGATACCGTTGATGACCTGCGCACCGAAGCGGGACAGATCGGTCTTGGCAAGCTCCTCGGGCAGCATCCAAACCGCATCGATCATCACGGCAAGAAAGGTGCTGAGTATCATGGTGAGAGATGCCCCCATGCACACCAGCATATAGGTACGGAAGCCCGCAGGACGGTTCTTGCGCCCGCGTTCAATTCCGATCAGTCCCCCGCACAGTGCTGCGGTGAGCATACGCACCAGCACCTGCAAAAATGACAACTGTGTCACCGTGGCTTCTCCTTTCTACCCAAAAAGGGCGTAAAACAGTATATTTTATATATTATACTGCTTCCGCCCTTATTTTGCAATAGCTTTTTCATATTTTTTCAACTATGGCAAGGTTTTTCGTCCTTTTGCCCAATACTCGCCCGTCTATGCCCCCTATTCTACACGTACGGGAAACACCAGACTCTGCCCCTCCCGCCACACGGTAACGTGTATCTCGGTGTTGGGGGTCACGTTCTCCACCGCCGCCCTGAGTGCCTCGGGGGATAGGATAGCCGTTTCTGACAAATGGGTGATCAGATCGCCCTTGCGGAGCTTATGCGCCGCATCCGAGGTGCTATCCTCAAAGCCCGTGATCCTCACGCCCTGCCGTCCGTCTGCCTGCGCAGACTCCGCCACAAGTGGCAAATGCCCCGCACGCACGCTGACGGACGCCCGCAGATCGTCCGTCGGCTCTCTCCCCTCTCGCATCGTCTCCAAGAGCGGATACGCCCCGTTGATGGGCACGGCAAAGCCCACACCCTCGTAGCGGTCGCCGAGCTTCATGGTCACCACCCCCACCACACGTCCGTATTCATCCAGCAACGGGCAGCCCGAGTTCCCGGGATTGACGGGATTGTTGATCTGAAGAAGCGTCATTTTCTTTTTGAGATACCCTGTGGTGCTGTCATAGATTCTCACCGTTCGGTTCTGATACGACACGTCGCCCGAGCAAAACGAGCCCGAATAATCCAGCGAGGCGGGTGTGCCGATGGCGATCACCCTATCACCCACCGAAAGAGCAGCCGAGTCACCCACGGGCATCACGGGCAGTCCCTCTGCCTCAATGTGAAGCAGGGCGAGATCCGTCATCTCGTCACTGCCCACCACCCGTGCCTCATACTCCTCTCCGCTGTCCAGGATAACCGTAATACGATCCATGCCCGCTATGACGTGATTGGCCGTGGCAATATAGCCGTCGGCAGAAAACACAAAGCCAGAGCCGATCCCCGAGGCGGTGGCGGACGACGTGCGCACCGACACCACCGAGGCGTGCCGCTCCTCGTAGATCTCGGCAGGACTCAAGGCGATCGGCTCCTCCTTCGGCTGCTCCTGAGCAGGCTCGTCTGCCTTTGGCTCCTCTATGCTCGGCACTTCTGTGGGTATATCCGAAACGCCCCTGCCGTACAGCACCGCAAGGCTTGCCGCCGTTGCGCCCGCACAAAAAAGCAGGACGCCGACCAGGCATGCGGCCGAGCGTCCTGCGATGCGACGGCTTCTCGGCGTATCCCGCTTCGGGGGCTTTGGCTCGTTCCTCTCCTCGCCGTCCCATTCGGAAAACCGTATCGGCTCTCCCGAGGACGGCACGGGAAGTACCCTCTCCCTTGTTTTGTCCGTCTGTTCTCGCTTGCTTCTTGACTTGTCCATGCCATCCTCTCCTTTTTCCATTCCGTACGGATAGCATGTCCCGTTCCTTATGATATTATTCCTGCTCAAGCGTAAAGCTGAAGCAGCAGTTTTTGCCGTGCTCGCTCTCCACCCATATCTTTTGCTTGTGAGCCTCCACAATGGTCTTAGAGATAAAGAGACCAAGTCCCATACCGCTCTTGTTGAGGCCTCTGCTCTTGTCACTCTTGTAAAAGCGCTCAAAGACGTATGGCAGGTCCTCGGGCGGAATGCCCTGCCCCTGGTTGAATACCGAGATCAGGATCTTTCTGTTTTTCTGACGGCGGATGGTGATGCGGAACTGCCCGCCCTCCTCGGAAAATTTCATGGCGTTGTCACACAGATTGTACAGAATCTGATACACGGCATCCCTGTCCGCCAGCACGTTCATCTTATCCTCATCGCAATCAAAGGAGACGTCCAAATTCTTTTCGTCGATCCGCTTTTCAAAGGAGATCACGATCTGTCGTGCCATCTCGCACACGTCAAAGGGGGCCATGGTAAACTTTCGCTCCCCCGCCTGAATACGGGACAGATCCAGCATCGATGCCACAAGGCGTGACAGACGCTTGACCTCCTCGGACACCAAGCGCAGATAATGCTCTTGCCTGTCGGGTGGAATGACGCCGTCAAGAATACCGTCCACAAAGCCCGAGATGGACGTCATCGGCGTGCGCAGATCGTGCGAGACGTTGGAAATAAAGGTGTTTCTCATGGTGTCGTAGTTGTCCATCGACTCCGCCATGTTGTTGAACGCCACGGCAAGCTCGGCCACCTCGTCGTTGCCTCGCACGGGCACACGAACGTCAAAATGGCCGTCGGCAAAGCTCTTGGCGGCAAGGCTGATGTCCTTGAGCGGAGAGATCACGCGCTCGCTGATCACGTATACGGCGATCAGCGCCGCCAGCATGACCCACAAAATGGCAAGCACGATGGTCTTGATGATGTTCTCAAGCAGCTGTGTCAGCATCACCGACGAAGCACACACAAAGACCGTACCCACCACGGACACATCCCCCGCATTGTATACGGGAACGGCATACAGCAAATGGCTCTTTTCAAACACCTCGGGCAAGGAAGCGGTCTGTGATACCGTATTGCCGCTGTTGACCTCGTCCATCAGCTCCTTGGGGATCGAGGCCGCCTCGGGGATCTCGGAAGCATCGCTCCCCACCGCCATCACGATATGTCCGCTGTTGTCGGTCAGCAGCACCGTCAGATCCTCCGAATGTGAGGACACCACCGTCAGCATGGTGGTCAGATCTCCTCTGTGCTTTTTTGCCAGCGTGCTGAGATCGCCCGCGTCGGCGCTGACCAGCTTGCTTTCCAGATACACCGCCGTGGACTCTGCCGCTGTCTGCACGATCCCTTGCTTCGCATCCACCGAGTAGTTGGTGATGATCGTGGCAATGACCGCCATGATCACGCCGAAGCTGAGCAGGATGATCAGCATAAACGTAAAGATATATTTTGCAAATACGCTCTTAAACATACCCTTCTCCTTTGATCAAAAACGGGGTGCGCCATCGGGCGTTTGTGCGCACCGAGGAACACCCCGCTTGAAAAAGCTTAGCTTAATATCTCAAATTTGTAGCCAACGCCCCACACGGTCTTGAGTATCCACTTGTCGGATACGCCCTCAAGCTTCTCACGCAGACGCTTGACGTGTACGTCCACCGTACGGGAGTCGCCCAGGTAATCAAAGCCCCACACCTTGTCAAGCAGTTGATCACGGGTGAAGACACGGTTGTAATTGGATGCAAGGAAGTACAGAAGCTCCAGCTCCTTGGGAGGCACGTCCACCGACTTGCCACGCAGCTTCAGCTCGTACTTTTGCAGGCTGATCTCGATATTATCAAATTTGATGACCTCGTCATCATTCTGATTGGTATGTACCAGATAACGGCGAAGCACCGTCTTTACACGGGCGCTCAGCTCCTTCATGTCGAAGGGCTTGACCACAAAGTCATCAGCTCCCAGCTCCAGCCCCAGCACCTTGTCGAACACCTCGCCCTTGGCGGTGATCATGATGATGGGCTTTGAGGACATCTCACGGATCTCACGGCACACCTGCCAACCGTCCTTCTTCGGCATCATAATATCCAACAGCACAATATCGGGCTCGTAACGGCGGAACGCATTCACGCCCTCTACTCCGTCGTTGGCGATCTTAATATCATAGCCCTCATTCTCGAAATAAATTCTGAGAAGCTCACAAATATTCGGGTCATCATCCACGATCAGAATTTTGGTATCCAGCATGGCCTGTCCTCCTCTTCGCAATCTTTTTCTCGTTGCCCTTCGGCAGGGCATATACTCTATCAAATTACATTATAGCATATATTCTCCGAAATTGCAAACATTTTTTTCAAGAAACGAAAAATATTTGTAAAAAAAGCAGATATGGCAGTGCCCGCCACCCGCCAAGCACTGCCCTTTTGCCCTCTTCACGCTTCCATCTGCCGCCCGAGAAAGCCCGCCGCCGTTTGTATCAGCTTGATCTCCGCATCGGCTGCGGCCACCGTGCGTGCCCGAGCCTCGTTTTCGCACAGCGAGACCACACAGCCGATCACGTCGCCCTCACTGACGATAGGGGCGGCACAGCTCACGAAATGCCCCGAGGCCTCGGGCGTGACCGTCACCCTTTCGCTGTCCTCGTGCCACACGTACGTACCCCGTGAGGACATGATGCGATCCATCTCCCCCGAAAGCCGACGCTCGATATATTCCTTCTTCGGCACGCCCGAAACAGCGATCACCGCATCCTTGTCGCAAATCGCAACGACAAGCCCGCCCGTCTTGTGCAGCGTCTCCGCATACTGCGAGGCAAACGAGGTCAGCTCGCCAAT